>SVCL01000133.1 GCA_015058405.1 Clostridium sp. | reverse complement strand
TGACGAACTTGATGGTATTGATAATATGCCTGCTAAGTGGCAAATACTAATTAACCTAGGTCAACAAGCTATC
Source organism: Clostridium sp. (assembly GCA_015058405.1). Taxonomy (GTDB): domain Bacteria; phylum Bacillota; class Clostridia; order Clostridiales; family Clostridiaceae; genus Clostridium. The sequence continues at coordinate 16,706 of SVCL01000133.1, read as the reverse complement.
TTGAATCTTCAAGACCAAAACATATCTTAATATTTAATAAAAGTAAATATTTGTTTTTTGCCTCCGCTTCGAAGGCCTTTTTGTTGTGTCTAAAATTAAATCAATTTTGATAGTTTATTATCTATTTCATAAAATAAAGTATTATTTATTTCTACCTTATTTTTTCATAGCCAACTTTACACTATCTTTAATTTAAATTTTTAATATTTACAATATATAGTAAAATGTCTATAAGTATATCATATAATAATTAATTGAATTTTTGGTATTTTTATAGCAAAAGGTTCTATTTTAATCGTAAAATGTCCTTTTTAAGGGTAAAGACGATTTTAAGAAAGAATTTTAACTATATAAAAAAATGAATATAATATGTAAGATAAGTATTAAGAAATAGGAATTAGAAATTTAATACTTGTACAAACTATTATTAAGAAATTACAAAAGATAAAAGTTTTTGAGAGGATGCTTAAGAATGAGAAAAGCGGTTAATTTACCTTCAACAGATGGAAAAAATAATCTTCATGTTGTGATTTGGGAACCTGAAAATGAATATAAAGCAATTGTTCAAATTTCACATGGAATGATTGAGCATATAGAAAGATATGATGAATTTGCTAAGTTCCTAAATGAAAATGGAATTCTTGTAATGGGAAATGACCACCTTGGACATGGGAAATTTAGTTGCAAAAGTTTCAAAGATGTTTAAAGGTGAAAGACATCGTTCCAAGTTTTTAAAGAAGATTTCCTTTGCAGGATATAACAAGAAAGTAGGAAAAGTACGTACAGAAAATGATTGGGTTTCAAAAAATCCTGAGAATGTTGATAAATACAACAAAGATAAGTTCTGCACTTTCTCCTTTACAGTTAATGGCTATCAAACTCTTTTTGGAGCATTTATAATGATGATTTGCTGAGGCTTTGAGGGTCTCAGCTTTTTTAGTTTGAGAAGTTTTAGTGATTTATTTTTGTGAATATGTATTTTTGTGTGTATATGTTTTTTTGTGTATGTGTTTTTTAGAATAAAAGAACCTTTGAATATTTACTTTTAAGAATAAAGGAGTATATAATCTTTCTAAAAGACTAGATATGAGTGAGGGAAAGAGCATGACCATTGATGATTTAATAAAAAAATATACTGAAGGATGTTTTTTAGAAATAGAAGAATTTGATTTGAAGAAGTATTATTTAAAAGTTATGGCTGAAGATAGAGAAATAAAAAATAATGCAATAAAAAGATGGTTAAGATATGAAAAAACAAATACAGTTGATCTAGATGGATGTGGTAAAGGCAGCAGAGTCAATATTTTTTCAAGAGAAGTGTATGAACGTTTGTGGGAATTTAACTTTAGTTCCAGCTTATTTTAATCCAGTACGAGGAAGATCTTCTTATTTAAAAGATTATTGGGATTTATCATTGGATTATTTAAAGAACAATGGATTCAGGAAAGTAAATTATCCAAAGGATTTGAAGTCAATGTCTAAGGAAAATTTTAAAGTTTATATTAATACATTTTTTTTATGGGATTATGTAAAGGCAAATGATGATGAGTACATAGTCAGGTCTCTTTGTGAGGGAAAATTAGAAAATCATATTTCTTTTGATAAAGCTGAAGATGATGTTGAGAGGTTTAAAACTTTCTTGGAGAATGTATGTGGATGCATAAGGAGAAGAAGTTTGTTTATGACTGCTATGTTATGGTTGAAAGATTGTCCATAGGGATTTGTATGAAGATTTAATTAGGAAAATAAGTGATGATAGGGTTATGTCAGGATATGATTTGGTTTTTAAGTGTTTACTTGGAGAAGATAGCAGTATTGAAGTTGATAAGAAATTAGTTGATAAATTGACTGATGGAGATAGGGAGTTATTAAGGGGGACTTGGAGAAGGATTAATGAAATAAAGGTATACCAATAAAGATTAAAAAAGGGTTATGTGGATATAATTTAAAAATAAAGAAAAAGTTTCTTTGTGTGAAAAATACAGGTAATGTGATAAAATAAACAGTATAAGAATTATAATGTTTATTGAATGTTATTTAAATGTATACAAACTTGGAGGATGGATAAGGCGTGGGTAAAAACATTTTTGAATATTTAGAAAAAAATTATAGATACCTTAATAATTTTGTTAAAGAGATGGATGAAAATTTATTTAAATCTCCTCATACATCAATTATGAAAGGTAGAATATTTGTAGAAAACTTAACTAAAGAAATTGCAAAGCTTGAGGGATACGGGTTAATGGTTAATTTAACACAAGTAGAAAGGCTTATGAAGTTAGAAGCTGATGGTGTTTTAACAGAAAATATTGATAAGGCCTTTAATACAGTAAGAAGAATTGGAAATCAAGCAGCACATTCGAGTATTGAAGGTGAATTAGAAGCAGCATTAAGAGTTCATAGAAATGTATATGAGATTACAAGCTGGTTTATAGCTTTATATCTAGATCCTAATTTTGATGCTGAAAAATATGCTAATCCAATGCCCTCACAAGAAAGTTCGGCAGTCTTAGATAAAGAATCCATAATTGAAATAATAAAGACAACTTTAGGAAATATTGACAATAAAACAGAAGGTATACCTGATAACAATAAAGAAGCAAATTTAGATAGTGATAGGGCAAAGGAAATTGAAGAGGCACATACAGATTTAGCTATTGAATCAATTTTTGATGGTCAGCCAGACAAGAAATGTATTATTCAACAATTATCAAAACTTAAAGAGTCATCTAAAGAAGCAGTTGAAAATTTAGGAGAATTTAGTCCTTTTAAGAATTATATGCACATTGTAAGAGATACGCAGAAGAGTTTAGAGGATTTAATTATTAAGTCCCATAAATCAGATAAAGCAGAGCTTATATTAGTATGTGGTAGTGTTGGAGATGGTAAGTCTCATGTTATTTCATATTGTAAGAATAGATATAAAGACATAATGCAAGGTTTCCAGTTACATAATGATGCAACAGAGAGTTTAGAACCCAATAAAACTTCAATGGATACTTTAAATGAGGTTTTAGATGAGTTTAGTGATGAAAAAATAGAAACAAGTAAAAAGAAACTTATATTAGCTATTAATTTAGGAACTTTAACTAACTTTATAGATTCACAATATGGTGAGAGATTTAAAAAGCTTAGAGAGTTTGTTGAAGAGAAAAAGATACTTGAAAATAGTATTGAGGATAGTGAATTTGATGAAAATAGCTCTTTCCAATATGTAAACTTTAGTGATTATCATTTATTTACTTTAAAGAATGGTAAGGTATCTTCAGAGTATATAAAATCAATGATTCAAAGAATTACAAGATCACATGAAAATGCAGGGATAGAGAATAACATATTCTATGAATCATATGCTAAAAATTGTTCAAAGTGCGAAAACAGCGAATGTTGTCCAATAAAGGCTAACTTTGAACTACTATCTCAAGATAATGTACAAGATTCAATTGTTGATTTACTAGTTCAATGTGTAGTTAAGAATAAGATAATAATTTCAACAAGAGCTTTACTAAACTTTATGTATGAACTTATTGTTCCTAGAGCTTATGTTGATGTGAATTCACCAACTTTCAAAAGTGAAATAAGAAAGTTAAATAATAAAGACTATATTAAATCATTAATGCCTAATATCATATTTGATCATAAGGAGCTTTCATTTATATTTGAATCTTTAAATACTATTGATCCATTAAATATAAGAAATGAAAAAGTGGATGATTTTATTATAGATTTTAATAATGCTTCTAATATTATGGAGTATTTTAAAGATTATATTAATTTTCCAAGAAATTATTTGACTAAGGTAAAAGATATAGATTTTAATGAAACTCAGGATAAGAATATAAGATATGAATTATTAAGATTATTTATAAGAAGTTACTATATGTGTAGCAAGGGTGAGTTATTTTCTTTAAGAGACGAAGATTATAATGATTATATGAATGCTCTTTTCTATTGGAATAGAGGAGATAAGTTAAAGCTAAAGAAGGTTTATAACAATGTTAAGGAAGGTATTATAAACTGGAATGGTGATGCTGAAAAAGACCATATAAATATATTCTTAGGTAAAAATCAGTTAAAGTATAAGGTAAGTGAAAGAATAGATATAAAAGCGGATCTTACTAATCTTCCTAATAATGATGAAGATGATTTAAAGAAGTTTATTGGAACTCTAAAGCTTAAGTATAAAGCAAATAATAGTAATCAATCTTATGAAATAGACGTGGATTACAAATTATATAAACTTTTAGTACAAGTTAATAAGGGGTATAGACCTAATAAGAAGGATAAGAACTACTTTATTAACTTTATAGAGTTTATAAATAAGGTTGTAGAAACTGGTTCTCAAAATGAAGAAATTATATTTATGGAAAAGAATAGAGAAGAAAATAAGAAATTTAAGTTAGAATTTGATGAAGAATTTGAAACTTATAGATTTGTGGAGATTTAGGTTATGAGTGAAGAAATGTTATATAAATTAGATTTACAGAGTATTAGAGATGATTTTAAGTTTGATGGAAAGCTGACACATTCCCAAGGGGATAAGTTTAAGTTACTTCCTTATGTAGCTAATGAAAAGAATATATTTACTAATTTTGATGGCGTTACAGGAGCACTTTCAAGATATATGTGTGATGTAGAATTAAAGGATGAATTTAATGAAAATGAGTTTATAGAAACTGTTGTAGATGAAATCGGAGATTTTGAAGGTGCAAACAGTAAGGAATCATTTAAGGATATAATTAAAAGTATGTTTTTAAATGAAAATAAGCTTGTTGACTTTGATATTAAAACTATGAATTATATATCAGCAGATAGTGCTGAAGAAAAGATAGCTAAGTTCTTATATTCTATATTTGTAAATGATGAAATAAGGGAAGTAGTAGAAAAAAACTACAATGAAGATGTAGACAATATCCTATATAAACTTGTTTTAAGAGCACTTCCTACTTTAAATGAAAAGAGAGCAAAGGATGCAGGATATAAAGATTGCCTGCCATTTGTAAGTGAATTATTTAAAAAAGATTTTAAATTTTTAATAACCAATCATGATTTATATAAAACATCTTTAAAGAGATTTTTAGAGTTTTATTATTTCTTTTATGTTTCTCAGCTTACAACAAAGCTTTCTAAGTTTGAAAAGGCTGATTTGACTAAACCTGATAAACTTTACTTTACATTAGGATGGGAAAGTTTATCTAAAAATAGAACATCTTATGCATATGGATGGGAAAAGCTTAAGGGAGAAGTGGAGTTCTTATTTGCCCATGCTATAGCTTTAGAGTTTTTAAATCATCATAATTTAGACAAACAACTAAGTTATGTTGATCTATTTAATGCATTTAAAGAAGGTAATGAAGAAGAAATTCATGAAGATATAGAAACAATATGTAATGAGTATATTGAAAGAAGACAAGAAGGTATTATTTGGGATGACTTTAAGGTGCCAGAAGAAAGCAGTGGAAATAAGGCTTTTGATTCAGCACGTAAGTTATACGAAGCAGTAAACTTTCAGTTTCAAGGTAAAACATCTACAAGAACTAGAGCTAAGGATGCATATAGAAACTGGTTTATAAAATTCGTTCAAGATAATTTTGGAAAGAGGAGAGGTTCCTTAGGTTACTGCTTAACCTTAAATGAAGAGGATATTATTCTTTTAACTAAGTTATGTATTAATAATAAGGAAAGATTAAAACTTAGCCTTTTATTTGAGGAATTCAAGAAGAGAGGTATTTCCTTTGATAGGGATTCTAAAATGAATATAGTACAATTATATGAGAAATTAAATCTTATAGAAAAGAAATCAGATAGTGGGGATGCACAATATGTTAGATCAATTTTATAGTTATTTATCAAAGAAAATAGTAGACTTTTTTATAGTAAATTCATTAGAAAGTGGTTCGAAATATAATATTCAATTTGAAAAGGAAAGTGAAGTTAGAGAACTTTATGAAGCTCTTAAACATAATGATAGATATAAGGAATTTGAATATAAAGACTTAAACGGAGAAGTGAAATATAAATCCTATAGTTTACACTTTTCTAATAGAGAATTAATTGTAGCAGCCACTATTGATAATGTACAGCCAGACTTCTTAACAAGACTTAGAAATATGGTAGGAGTTGAAGATGGATATAAGGATAAGGCAATACTTTTCATTCATAATACTACATTAGATAGTATCATGGGAGGAACTGAATCTTTTTCAAAAGAAGGAATGCCTTTTAATATAAATTCAATTCAAAAGGATATAAAAACTAAGTTAGCTAACTCTACTTTTTCAGAAATAGATAAAGCAATAATAGATCTTGAACTTGAAAAGAAAAGAGATGAATTCTTTGGAGACAATGTATCTATATTTGAATATGAATATTTACTTGCTACGCTAAATAGTACATGCATAGAAAGAGATGCGTACGAAAATTTTGGCCTATTTTATGATAGTAGACTAAAAGACTTTGAAGGCAAGCAGTTAAAGAAGAGATTAAAAGAAAATTCATCTAACTTTAGTAAGATAGATGAAATTCATAAATACGGAAATCCAGAAACTCAACTTGAAAAGTTCTTAGATGATAAGGGTGTAGATAAGCTTAAAGGTGAAGAATGGAAATCTGTAGATTATAAAGAAGTAGATAAATCTATAAGCATTAAAAAAGAAACAAAGGTTTTAGAGTATAGAGAATCTTCTGAGGAATGGGACAAAGAAGAAGGAAAGAGTAAGGCTAAATCGAGAACTAGAAACGTTATTGTATTTAATGAAGATAATAAAGAAGACTTAGAAGTAGAATTCTATTTTGATGATACTGTTCGTAAGGAATACCTTAAAATAATTGAAGGAAACTGTGAAGCAGTAACTTCAGGTAAAAAGATTACTGTTACTCTTAAATATTATGCAGGAGAAGGAAACTTCTATAGAATACAATACAAGGATAAAAGTGCAAAGTTTGAATTTAAGATTGCAGCAGTTGGATTTAATCAAAAGTATTTAGAAAGCATAAAGACAAAATATTCAATAGTTTCAAAGAAGAAAGATGGATATATTGCAATTAACAGCAATGATGAAACTGTAGTATTTAATGAATATGCTTCAGAAAATATAACTAAAGAAATAATCAATAATTATGAAGTAGTTGAAATTAGTGAAGATGAAAAAGTTACATTAAAAGTAAGTGATACTTTTGAATACGAAGATGATAGTGATTTAATAAGATTTAAAGTTAACATAAATGAAAATATAGTTCCTTTTGCAATAGCAGGAACATCTGAAAAGATAGCACCTATTGAAGGGATAAAGGTTTGGAATCTAAAGAGAGAAAAGAAATGTGATTTCAAATTTATAGGTGAAAACAAATTGCAACATGGTACTAAAGAATACTTTGCCAGAGATGATTTTAGAAAGAACCTTCAATTAGAAAAGCAGCTTATTGACATGGAAGGAATAAGCTTTATAGAAAGTATTGATGGTTTAGAAAGTATAGATTTAGAAGTGAGTCAAAGTGTTAAAGAAGCTTATAATAACATAATAAGATATTTCATGCTTTCAAGAAAAATTCCAAGTTTAACTTACTTAAATGAGGAGCTTACTAACTTATATAAAGATTTTATAAAAGTTTATATTGAAGAATTAAACAAGATAGAAGAAGGTTCATATTTAACTAAGGAACAAAAAAACTTATTTAAGATAGGAACTATTAAGAGATATATAGAAGATAGAGAGTTATTATTTACACCTCTTCATCCTTTAAATATTGCTTATCAGCTTCATATAAATGAAAAAATCTCAAATGAGGAAATAGAAGAAGATATAATGAAGAAGTTTAACTCAACATATCTATTACCTTATGTATTAGGAGATGAAGATAAGTTATATATTCCTATGGAACAGGTACATTCACCAGAGTGGAAGTATTATGTAGACGAAAAATTACCAAGATATAAGAGTTCAAGAGACTTTGTATCTAAGCTAGTAAATGAAAAGATAGAAGAGTTTGTAGATCACTTTAAGTATCTATTTAATATGGGAAATAACGCTCCAATTAAGATTAACTTAATTAATACAGGAGATAGCAAAGAAATTTTACAAGGTATCTTTAAATACTATGTAAAACAGCTTAAGGGTAAGAAGAATATTCTTCCTATAGAAATATGTATCTACTCAAATAAGAACATAACAAACGCTTTTGAGGAAGTTGCTTTTAATGATGATATTAAGGATTTAAAGGAAAACTATAGATTAGATTTAAATGTAGATAATATGTCAGAAGAGGATGTATTAGATTTATATAGAGAAAAAGTTCATTTCTATTCTAAGAGGATAGAAGATGGAGTAGAGTATGCTCACATAACATTCTTAGAAATGGCTAATGACGTTAAGACTATAACTTCAAAGATGAATGATATACCATCAGGTATAATTTTAGATGGAATAGTTTCAGGAGTTCCTTCAGTATTTTTAGGGGATTCTTATAGAACAGGCTTTGGAACTAAATATGCTAATACAGAAACTGACTTAATGAAGATAGCTTCTAAGTTAAATGCAGTAAATTCAGCAAGTAATGGTGAACCATATGACAGTCTTCAATGTAAGGCTATATCAGTTTCTAATAGAAGCAGAATGACTTTAGATGATATTTATAATGCAAGTCACTGGGTAACTTTCATAGATCCAAAGGTAGATTTAAACTTCTTTAAGAATGATCCAGAAGCTAAAGACTTACTAATTATTCATTATAGTGATCAATACACAACAGCAGGTGGTTACGATGCTATAACTGTAACAAGAAAATCAGGTCCTTATCAAAAGGTAATTGAAGAATTCTTAAACAGAAAAGGTGTAGAAAATGTAAAGGAACATTCGCCAGCTGTAATTAATATGTTTAATGCTATAAATGGAGACTGGTTATTAAGATTATTATCAACTAAATCTCATAAACCAAAGGAAAAGATAAGCATACTTTCTGCAATTAAATTAGCCTTAGCTAAGTTTAAGAAAGACAATGTTATCTGGGTGCCAATATCTTTAGAAGAGGTATTAAGAGTATCAGGGGGAGCAGGCCTTAAGCAGAGTGAAGGATTCTTAACAGCTAAGAAACTTGGATTTGAAGGTTCTGCAAGTGATGATATATTACTTATTGGATTAGAGGAAAAGGAAGATAAGGTTTATGTAACTTATTATCCTATAGAAGTTAAAATTGGTGGAAATGAAGCTGACGTAATTAATAAGGCAGTTACTCAAGCTAAGGAAACGAAGAAGATATTTAAGGAAGTTTTTGAAGCTAAAGAAGGAAGTGAGTTAACAAGTACTCAAAGAGTATATAGAAACTTCTTAATGCAGCTTGTCATAACTAGTGCAGAAAAGCTTAATCTTTATAGTGTATGTGATGAAGAAAACTGGCAGACTGTTATTGATTCTGACTTACGAAGAAAGCTTCTAAATGAAGAGTATGCAGTAAGTGATTACTTAAAGGATTCTATGGGTGAAGCAGGAGTTATTTCATTTAAGAGGGATAATGTTTTTGAAACTGTTAAGAAGCAAGATGAAGTATTGATTATGGAAATGTCGGAGGATGATGGCTTTAACTTTGTAACTAAGACTATTAGTGAGATAAGAGGAGCTGTTAGTGAAGGTATAGATGATGTTATAGAAAATCCTAATGTAGATATTGTTGCAGAGAGTAGTTCGGAATATGGTGGAAATGATGATGAAGTAGATTCTGATGATGGAGATGGTGATGAAACTGTAGAAGTCTCAGATGAAGTTGTGGAAGATAAACCTGAAGAAGATGATGGTACAGAAGAAACTAAACCAGAAGAGAAGGCAGAAGTAAAACAAGTTGTTGAATCAGGTAATGGAGATATGAAAGTACTATTTGGTGAGAATCAAAGAAGTCATATGCCTATATACTGGTGTCCTAATAATACTAATAAGTTAATGCATACTAATACAGGTATTATAGGAACAATGGGAACAGGAAAAACTCAGTTTACTAAATCTATGGTTACTCAGATTTATAGAGAATCTAACAAGAATGTAGATGGTAAAAAGGTTGGTATATTAATATTTGATTACAAGGGAGATTACAATAAGTCTAAACAAGACTTTATTGATGCAACAGATGCTAAGGTTTATGAGTTATATCATTTACCATTCAATCCATTGACAGTAGTTAAATCAGCAAATTCAAAACCAATGTTACCTCTTCATACTGCAAGTACTTTAAAGGAAACATTAGCAAATGCCTTTAATTTAGGACCAAAGCAAGAGAATAAGCTTAAGGATTTAATCATGGAAGCTTATGAAAAGAGAGGTATTATTAAAAACTTACCTGATACATGGGAAAAGCCAGCCCCTACATTAAAGGATGTATATGATGTATATATGGATCATGAAGAAATTAAGAAGGATGATAGTTTATATGCAGCTTTTAGTAATCTAATTGATTTTGAAATATTTGAACCAGACTGTACTCAAACTAAGAGTTTATTTGAGCTAATAGATGGAGTAACAGTTATAGATTTATCAGGATATGATCCAGGAGTTCAAAATCTTGTAGTAGCAATAACATTAGATTTATTCTATTCGCAAATGCAGGCGTATGGACATAGTAAGATTGATGGAAACCTAAGACAGCTTAATAAGATGGTTTTAGTTGATGAAGCTGATAACTTCTTAAGCAAGAATTTCTCTTCTTTAAAGAAGATACTTAAGGAAGGTAGAGAGTTTGGAGTAGGAACTATTCTTTCTACACAGCTGTTAAGTCATTTCTCTACTGGAGAAAATGAATATGCTAATTATATTTTAACTTGGGTTGTTCATAATGTAGCTGATTTAAATAATAAGGATGTTAGGTATATCTTCAATACTCAGAGTAAGGGAGAAGATGAGAATATTTATAATAAGATTAAGAGTCTTAATAAGCATTATAGTATTGTTAAGATGGGAGATAGTGATAGAGCGTTGTTTATGAAGGATAAGGCGTTCTGGGAATTGGATAAATAATATAATTCAAAAATGATTTCGATATTGCGTCGAAGTCATTTTTTGTTATGTATAGATACATGATGAATAATATACAGTAGATAATATATATGTTAATATATTGAAGAAAGTTATTTTATTAAGTTATAAACATAAGGAGAGGGAGATAAGATGAACAATAAAGAAATAGAGTTGGCAATTAATCCAGAAAGAGTATGTTTTGGATTAAGTAGAATAGGATATACTCCATCATCAGCTATATGTGATATTTCAGATAATGCAATTACTGCTGGGGCAACAAAGATTGTTATAAATATAGTTAAAGAAAATGATGTATATAATGATAACAGGCTTAACAACACTAAAGAATACACAATTATTGATAACGGAAAGGGAATGAATAATGAAGAAATATTAGCTGCTTTAGAATTAGGTTCGTCTAGTGAGAATTATAGCGAAGATAGTTTATCAAAGTTTGGATTAGGATTAAAATCTGCATCTTTTTCACAAGGAAATATTTTGGATATAACATCAACTAAAGATGGAATTGATATAAATAGATACATAATAAATCTTGAAGATATTAAAGATAAATATATATGTTTAAAGGAAGAACCATTAGAAAAGGATGTTACGCTCTTAAAAGAGTATGGTCATGGTACAGTAATAAGATTAAGAAATATACATAAAAATAATCATCCATCTATAAAGACAACAATTTCTGATTTAAAAGAAAAGCTAGGTGTTATATATTATTATTTTATTAAAGATTGTAATTTGGAAATTGAATTACAAGGAGAGAAAATAGATAAAGTGGATGTTCTTGCTTCGGAAGGTCTTGATTATGATTTAGATGAACATACTTGGAGTGGAAAGGAAGTAGGTTGGATATATAGGCCTAAAGAGTTTGTTTTAGAAGAAAGTAATGATATTATGGTAAAATTAGAAGTTACACAACTACCATATCCACCTATCTTTGAAATTGATGGAGAAGCGTCAGCAAATGATATAAGAAAAAAATACGGTATAAATAGTAAAAATTATGGAGTGTATGTTTATAGGAATAAGAGATTAATATCATGGGCAGAAAATTTTAATAATATGATACCTAAAGCTATAAATTTATATTCTTTTAGAGCACGTTTAAATATAACAAGCGATTCAGATGATATGTTCAATATTGATGTAAAAAAATCAGATATACAACTTTCAGCAGAAGCACAAAAAACATTGAGTGATATATTGGATGATTTAAAAAGAAAAAGTAGAAAAGCTTGGGAGAGGATGACAAAGGTTTATAAAGAGAGAAAGAGCGAAGATCCTAATAAAGCAGCAAATGAAATTATCAATTCTTATCCTGATGATAATGATCCTTTGGAAGATGAAATGGATGGTAGTGCGCAAGAGGAAGAGGAAAAAAATAGAAGGAAGGATGAACTAAATAAAGAAGTAAAAGAAAAAACAAATGATTCAAATAAAACTACTGAAAAAGACAAGGATGGAGAAAACAAAGATAGTGATGCTGAAGAAAAAAAGGGGATACATGAAAATAAAAAGATTAGACATGTAGATTTTATAGAAGACAATATTTTATTTGAACGTTATTATGACGCTACAGAAGAAAGTTGCATAAATATTAATGATAATCATAGATTTTCAAAGTTATTATATGGTGATAATAGTGAAAATGCAGACATGCAAATAATTATGGAATTATTCTATTATAATATGATGAAAGCTGAGGTATCAACTCAGACAAATTTACATAAGTATGATAGAAAAGAAATTGAAGAAATTTTAGATACATATAAGAGAGCGCTGTCTAACTCTCTGACTCAAATGTGTAGAGATGCTAAAAACTTACCTCCGATAAAAGAAAATAATGATTAATATTAACTTTAATTCGAGTATATATATATGGTTTTCGATAGAATATGGTTTTTTATATGTTGGTGAAACTAATAATAAACTTGGAATAATAGGACGAGCATATCAACATGTAATGGAGAGTGGTACATTATATTATCAAGTGTATGAGAGGATTGGAGTAGATTTATATAATATAAATGATTTAGTTTTATGTAATTTTCCATTGCCAAATGAACGTAGGTATAACTCAAGAGAAAGTATTTATAGATTTGCAGTTGAGTATTTAGTTCAGAGAATACTTATTGAAGAAAGAAAAAATATTAAATTTAAGTTTAAAGTTATATCAAATGTAAAATCTAATGATTATGTTGAAAATATAGAGGTACAAAATATTGCAAAATGTATTTTTGAAGAATTTAACCGAGAATTGAACTTAAATAACGTATAAAAAGATATAAATATAAAAATTCCTATATAAAAATTTTTATATGGAATTTTTTGTGGATTAATAAGACTATTATTTTGTGGTTAATGCAGGAAAAATACATATATGTTAGAATAAGTGTAGAAATTATTCTAATATGAATTGGGTGGGAGGAATAAAGATATGTCGGATTTATTAGGAATAATATGTCCTTTAAATAAGTTATTATCTGATAAAGAAGAGTCAATTAATATCAAGGTGGATGGTAAAAAGAGAAATATTCTAACTTTAAATGAAAATCGTAAATATACTATTCCGGATTTTCAAAGAGAGATAAGATGGGAAAAAGATAATATAGCACAATTAATTGATGATATATATACTGGACCTAAATACTTGGGAAATATTATCTTAACTAAAGATGTAGAGAAAGATGAGTATTTAATAATAGATGGGCAACAGAGGATTACTGTAATTACAATGATCTTAAGTTGTTTAAGATATATTCATGGTAATAGCATTGAAGTAATAAAGCCATGTAAATTATCGATAGAAAGTTTTGAAGGATTTGAAAGAGTTTTAAGTAATAACTTTTCTAATGAACTTAAATCACAACAAGATATATTAAATACTGATAAACTTCATCAGATTGACAAGTATTACGAGTTATGGAGAAGTATAAAAGTAATAAATTATATAACCAATAAAAAAGAAGCTACAACATTTGTTGAAAATTTGTGCAAAAGTAGTGTGAATATAATATTGAATGAATCTGATGATACGAAGGATGGAATAAGATATTTTATAGATGTCAATTTAAAAGGTAAGCAATTAGATACAGAAGATATATTCAAAGGATATTTATTTAGGAATGATGCAAGTAAAGAAATAAGAAGTGTTTGGTATAAATTAAAAACTAATATTGCAAGCTTAGAAGAAAAAAGAGTTAAGTATCCTTTGTTGAAAAGTTTAGAACATTATTTTTATTGTGATTTATATAATGATAATAAATTTCAAGGCTTGCAATTTGATGAAAGTTTTCTGATTAAATCAGAATTTGTTATGAAGGACGGAACCGATACTAAATATAGAAGGATGACACATATTATTGAAGTTATTAATGATAAGAATTATATGCTTAATTCATTACAAAAGTTAAATGATGCTATAGAACTAATGATTAACATTGTTGATAATAACAGTCCAAGTGAAAAGTTTAAGAATCTATTTAAATTTCCAAGTGGAAAAATCGATAATGATGAGTTAGAAATATTCCATAATTTTATGAAGAAGATATTAAAGGATGATAAGGTGTTGCCGAAAGCATTACTAATGAAGTATATACTTTCCGTACTTATAGTAGAAGAAAATGAAAAAAAGAAAAAGGAACTAAAAAGTATATATAGTGTATATTTATTGTATGTTCTTTTTATATTATTTGAAAGTAAGAAAAATTTAGAAGTATTTATTAGTGTTTTAAAAGCTCCAAATGACTTATGGTATGGAGAGGCTATAAAAGTAATTAATTCGTATTTTGAAGCTGATAAAATTACGGATAACAAAATTATTGCACAATACAATAAAGGAACTAATGAGGAAGAAGAAGATTACAGGTTTAGATGTAAGTCTTTAGCAACGATTTATAATTTTTTTAAAATAGAAAATCAGCAGGTAAGTATACGCGATATTAAAAAGATGAAGGAATTTATATCTAATAATGAATTGTATACAACGGAGCACTTTATAATAAGTCAAAGCAAAACTAAACAACTGTTACTTAATATAAATAATGAAGAAAAAATATATCAGTTAAATGATAAGATTTATAAACAATATGTTAATAATCTATTTAATTTCATTTTTATAAACGGAGAAGAGAATAGAAAGTTAAAAAATAGTTGGCTACCTGATAAACTTAAATTGATAAATAAAAAGAATATAGAATGTGAATATTCTAAAATGGTCATGAATAAGTTGAGAAAGTTGAATAATTTAATGAAGAAGATAGATAGTTATGAAGAAAACTATCAAGATCAATTGGATTTATTTTTCTTTAAAGACTTTAAAGAAAAATATATAGAATATTCGAGAGAAGTATTGGATGAAGTAATTAATAAAGTAAAAAATATGAAATAGTATTATCTTTGAGAAGATAAATTCATATAAAAAGAATTTAGTAATTTATTTAATATAGATATTTTTTATACTGATTTTTATTAAAATTCTTTTATGTATTTATTGAAGGATATTGGAAGAACACAAGGGAAATAAGCTTAAGCACATAAATATTTATTCTTTTTAGTTGCTTGCGAATTATTGAATGAGAGTTAATCATATAATATTATCAATACAAATGAAAAATACAAGATTAGTTAGTATATGATTCTGCAGGAGCCTTAATAAAGTAAGCGTCAAAGTTTTTGACGTCTTTAATTCATACAAGAATAGTAATAAAATAGTAAGAGTAAAAGTTTTGGCGTCTTTTACTGATTCAAAAATAGTAATAAAATATCCCTATAAAGATTCTTTGGGGCAGTACATTTCCTCAAAATTCTTTATAGGGATTTTATAATTTTTTCTATTTCTTAATTTTTAGATTATCCGGTATCTGATCAGACCAAGGCATCAGATTCTCCAAGCTTTCGCTATCGGTTATATCTATATTTATTAAATTATCAAAAAGATAAACTAAATACCTTTCTATAACTAACTTATTAGCCTTGGCAGTTTCCACAATACTATATAAATAACTACTAGCAGTTGCCCCTTTAGCAGTGTTAGCAAATAAGAAATTCTTTCTACCTAAAACGAAAGGTTTAATTTTACGTTCAGCTGCATTATTGTCTATTTCTAGCTTTCCGTCTAGTAAAACAGTTTTTAATGATGGAACGTGCTTTTTAGCATAATCTAAAGCTTTTCCTAGTGGACTTCGTGGTAAAGCCAAGATAATTTCTTTATCTATATATTCTATAAAGTCATCTAGGATAGGAGCTAATTTATTATTTCTTTCTTTATATCTAATATCATAATAATCAGAATTACTTGAATAAGCATCTCTAATTTCTTTTTCAAGTTTATAAATTTGCTCACAATAATTAAACCCTATTAGTGCTCTAGATTCTTTTAAGGCTTCTTCATTAAGATTAATTATTACTTCATGAAATTTTCTTCGTATATGTGCTAAGCAATATATGCGTTTTGCTTCGCTGACGGAGTTATATCCTGAATATCCATCAGTTTGGAGATATCCTTTATAATCCTTTAAGAAATTCTTAGGACATGAACTAGATCTTGTGCTTTGATAATCATAAAGAATTACTGGTTTATCTTCTGTTTGACTCATGTACAACCACATATACTTTTTAGATTTAGAATCTTTACCATTATCATTTATTACTTTCAATGTTGTTTCATCAGCATGAATGTAATCTCTTTTT
>SVCL01000132.1 GCA_015058405.1 Clostridium sp. | reverse complement strand
TTAAATGAAGAATTATACAAAGGAAATAGAAAAGAATGTAGAGCAGATATAAGTTCATTTACGAATAATGTATATGAAATTCAAGATAGAATTTTTGAACAAAGTACAGAAGAATCAAAGGAGGAATTAAATGTTGAAGCTAACTAATAAAGAAATAGTAAACAGTATAGAAGCACTAAAGAATTTATCTACCAAAGAACTAAATGTTAAGACGAGCTTTAAGATAGCAAAGAACATAAAAACAATAGATGAAATAAGCAACATATTTATTGAAGAGAAAAGAAAGCTAGTAAGTAAATATGGAACTAAAGATGATAAAGGAAATTTAAAACTTGATGATAACGGAGTAGCAGAAATAGCTAAAGAAAATTTATCAGAATGGAATAGATCCTATGCAGAGTTGTTAGAAATAGAAAATAATATAGAAATTGAAAAAATAAAATTAAGTGACTTAGATGTTAGAGTTTCAGCACAAGAACTTTTAGTAATTGAGTATATGCTTGAAGAATAAAAAAATATAAAAATATATGTGAAAGGAGGGCAACATTGTTACAACTTTACGATAAAGATCATAAAAAAATAGAGGGGTTAATTAGATATGAAGATTACAAGATAGAAAGTGTATTGGAGAGCTGCGATAAAACACTTTCTTTTTTATATCCAAAAGTAGCTGCAGAAAACATTGAACTTGAAGGATATATTCAAAATAAAACAGATGAATTTGTGATAAAAGAAATTTATAATCATGATGAAGATTATATTTCTGTATTAACAAAAATGAATGTAGAATCTTTAGAAGGTAAGGAGTGGGATAGATTTGATACTACAGAGCAGACCATAAAGGATTCTTTAAACTTAGCATGTGCAGGAACAGGATGGACAGTAACTTTAATAGATAAAATTACAAAGAAGAGAACTGTAAGAAAAACATCCTGTTCATCATGGGATATTATCCAAGAGATAAAAGATATTTATAGAGTTGAACTAATCTTTGATAGTTTAGATAAAGTAATTAAAGTTTATGAGAAGATTGGCCAAGATAAGGGAGTTTATTTTATGGACTCTCTTAATATCACAAGTTTAGACTATAACAATGATACAAATGGATATTACACAAGGATAAGGGCAGAAGGGAAAGATGGTTTAAAGCTTGATGGTAAAGGATATTTAGAAAATTATCAGTACTCTAATAAAATAAAAACTTTTTACTGGAAAGATGAAAGATATACTATTTTAGAAGATCTAAAAGAAGATGCAGCTGCAAAGTTAGAAGAGCTATCTAAACCTAAGAAATCCTATAGATGTGATATTCAAGATTTAGCAAAAATAAATAAAAAAGAATATAGCATTTTAGATTTTACAGGAGTAAAAGAAAAAGCATTGGCCAATGGAATTATTAAAGATCGTATGATAAACAATAATGAGATTAGTGGAAATAAGATTAATATAGATAGTCTTATAACATCCATAAATTCTAATAGTTCAAGCACAATAAAATCTACAAAAGTTTTTCTTAATGAAAATGGTCAAACTTTAGATGTAGCTTTTAAAAATGTTTCAAGTAATGTATCTAGTTTAAAGGAAAGTACTACAGCATTACAGACTGAAGTAAAGGTTCATAAAGGTAAAATTGAGAGTTTAATTAAAAATACTACTATAAGTAATAATGGAGCTTCGGTAAATTTAAAAGATGATTATGTATCATTAAAAGCTACAGTAAGTGGTATAAACTCAACTGTATCTTCAGTAAATTCATCATTAAGTTCATTAAAAAGTAAGGTTTCAAATAATGAAACTAGAATATAGCAATTAAATGATTCTATAAAATTAAAGGTAACTAGTAGTGATGTAATAAATTCAATTAAGGAAATTAATCTTAATTCACCTAACTATATTAAAAATGGTTGTTTCTTAAATGGTTATGATAACTGGAATGAAGCTTTAGAAAAGAATTCAACTAAAAGTATTATTGATAGTACAAGTGGTTACAAGAAAGCTTTTAGAATTGTAACTAATGGAAATAATCAAAACATAATGCAGACAACAGAAGCATTACCTTCTAATTCGACTTATACTGCAAGTACTTATTGTTTTGTTCAGGCGGGAGTAGCTTCTTTAGTAATTAAGGTGCAAGATCATGAAGGAAAATATAAAAATTATGAGGTTAAGTCTTTAGGTTTAGGATGGCAATGGCTTGAATTAACTTTTGAAACTGAAGTTACAAAACCAGTATCTTTATATTTGGGAAGTTGGCAGAACGGTAATTTAAGTTATGGTACTTATCAATTTACTGCAGTAAGTATTGTAAAAGGCAAGTACAGAAATGATTGGCAAGAAAGCTCAACTTATGTTAATACAAGTTTATCTAACCTTAATGTTGAGAAGAATAAGATAACTGCAAGAGTAAGCAGCGTGGAAACTACAGCTATTAATAAAAATGTTAGTTCATTAACCACAAGAATGTCTTCAGCAGAGCAATCAATAACACCAACAAGTATAATAGCAAAAGTTACT
>SVCL01000131.1 GCA_015058405.1 Clostridium sp. | reverse complement strand
GATAATTTAATAAGTATAGATATAACCGATAGCGAAAGCTTGGAGAATCTGATGCCTTGGTCTGATCAGATACCGGATAATCTAAAAATTAAGAAATATAAAAAATTACAAAATCCCTATAAAGAATTTTGAGGAACTGTACTGCCCCAAAGAATCTTTATAGGGATATTTTATTACTATTTTTAAATCAGTAAAAGACGCCAAAACTTTTACTCTTACTATTATAAAGTGTAATTAGAAAAGTTTCGACAATATAAGATATAATTACTTTATTTTTGAAAGGGGTTTCTATAAAAGATATGATTTTTTTTCATTTATTATTAGTATTATTATTTATACTACTTATACATACATACATACTTCCATTATTTAAAAAACTAATATTAAAAATCAAAATTAAATATCGCTTAAGAAACGATAGATATATCCTTTATTTTCAACCAATAATAGATCCATTAACTAATAAAATAATATCTTTTGAAACTCTAACTAGGCTTAAAAATAGAAAAGGAGAAATGATACCACCTATATCGTTTTTAGATGAAATTGTATATAGTGAAATGATGCCTAAATTTGATTTATGGGTATTAAAAAATGCACTTTTGAATTATGAAATTATCAAAAGTTATCCTAATATGAAAAATACAAAGTTTCATCTTTCAATAAATATATCTCCTAAAGAATTAGAAAACAGTAAATTTATAAAAAAGCTCTTAAATTTATCAAATAACTTTGAAAAACAGTCTATTTGTATAGAAATTACTGAAAATGATACAATAAAGGATATTAACAAAATTAGAGATTCTATTAGAATTTTAAAATCTGCTGGATATCTAATTGCCTTAGATGACTTTGGAGCACAAAATTCAAATTTAGATTTATTAGATACCTTAAATTTTGATATATTAAAACTAGACAAGCAATTTCTTGATAATATATTAATTTCAAAATTCAATCAAGAAATTCTTAAATTTGTTTCTAAGATGTGTATAATTCAAGATAGAAAATTAATTATCGAAGGTGTAGAAACTATAGAACAAAAGAACTTTATTATAAATATTTTAGATGATAATTTTTATTTTCAAGGCTTTTTATATTCAAAACCTATACCAGTTGATTCTATAAAAACATTAAACTTCACATAAACAAAAAATTGTAAAAGAAATTATCCCACTTAACTTCTTTTACAATTTTTTTATCTTCTATAAGTCATAAATTCTTGCATTTCATCCATAGCCTTTTCTACTGACTTTGAATTAATTTTCATTTGCTCTGACAATAATTTTATGTCATATTGTAAATCATCTATTTTTTTCTGCATTTCATATGCAGTATCACTCTGCCACATACTTCCTGATATCTTATCTTCTAAATTATCAAGCAACATAAGCACACTAGTATATTTACTTTTTATCACATTCATATTTGATATTAAATATCCTGCTACTCCCGATGCTGCCCCTAGTATTAAAAAAGACAATATTTTTAATATAATACTTTCTGTACTACCAAATAACAACAAATCAACAAACATAGTTGTAAAACAAATTACAATTTCTATTAAGGCTGAAGTGCTACTATTCTCTTTTAACATTGTATATTTTATCTTTTCTTCTCTTAAGAAATCTAATTTTTCTTCTTTAGTACTCATTCTTAAAAGTTGCCTTTTAATAACTCTTCTTATTTGTCGTATGTTTTTTTCATACTCATGTTCTTTTCTAATCATAGGAACTTCATCCTCAAGATCCTCTTGAGTCACTTCTATATCCTCCATAAATTACCTCCCCGTCTTACACTCTTTAACTATAAAATAACTATAAAATAATTTATTACTTTTTTTCTATAATAAGTATATTATATATTTTAAATAGAATTTCTTCAATATATAAAAATATTCTCATATAACTATACAAATTTATTTTATTCATAAAAAACATCCTAAAAATCCAAAATTAAATTCTTAGGATGTTTTTATTTTAATTATCAAATTTTTTATTCTTCAATTTTTATAGCTAATAAATTATCAAATGTTCTAGTATCATTATCATCATATAAAGCTGCATTACCTATTGTTGTACCTATAAATCCTGCTGAATGGTTAAGAAGCATTCTTGGAGTAATCTTTACATATCTAGGATCTGCCATTTCAAAGTCTTTTATATAATTTATTAATGGTAGATCCAAGTCAATTTTTCCGTCATCAACAAGTTTCATAACTGCAGCTGTAGTAAACACCTTACTAACTGATCCTATGCCATACATAGTATCTTTAGTAAGAGCTCTATTCTCTGTTTTACTGTATACTCCAACATTATCAGAAACTACAATCTTATCTCCTTCGCTTATAGCATATTGTACACTTGTATCTCCTAGTTTATTTGTTAAAATCTCTGCATTTTGTTTAATAGATTTTGCAACTTCACTGTAGTCTGTATTATCTATACTTTCTACAGTACTTACATTTTTATTTATCCCTTCTTTAACTTCAACGGCTTGTACATTTAAAATAAATGAAAATAACATACTAACTATTAATCCAAAAATAACTTTTCTTTTCATCGATTCCTCCCCTTCCTTATAGATAATGTAAAGTTTATACACTATTCTTTTTAAAATTTTTCTTTATATATCAAGGTTTCGAAAGTTTTTTTGAATAAAAAAACAACGACCCCCTAATTTCATGTTAAAATTGAATCTACAACAAAACAAAATAACCATGAAAGGAT
>SVCL01000130.1 GCA_015058405.1 Clostridium sp. | reverse complement strand
TCCTATATTTAGCCGTTGAACGCGTAGCTAAAAAATGGACCAGAAGCTATGCAGAGTGGGATTTAGTGGTTAATCAATTAAATATACTATTTAGTGATATTCTTGAAAAAAATGCATAATAAAAGGACTCTATAGTTAAGAGAATCTTAATAAAAAGACCGACATAATTTATATGTCAGTCTCTACATTGTCTACTCTTATTTCTCCACTCATAAGTTTTGGTAATAAGGAATTTCTTTGCTGCTTCAATATCTCACTTTCAATATCATTTTGTATAACTTTATTAATTAATTCCTTAGCTATTTTATTAAATTTATTTATAACAACATCTGAATAGCATAGCTTTAAATCTGTAATATCAGCCTTTTTTAAATTTAAAAATACACTTCCACTTGCACTATTAATTAATTTATTCATTGAACTATTTAAACAAAAATATATAAATTCTCTAAACATATCATTTTTAGGACTTACTGATGCAACTCCTCTTCCTAAAGCGTATTCTTTATCTGCAAATACAGTATTTCCTATTGTTGCTCTTACACCAAATATCATATCACCGCATTTGCATACCTTTTTAGGTTCTGATGTATATTTACTCGGTTTAATTAATTTCCCTTCAAAATCGGCTGCTCCATTCAACAAAGGTAATCCAACTTTATCATCATTATAACTATTACTACTTGGTGATACACCCATTGTAACAGTAGAAATATCTTTCAAGTTTTTCACATTCCATCCTTTAGGTATCATCCCTAATTCACTTTCAACCATTTCTCCGCCACTACTCTTATAAGGTTTACCTTCCTCATTAGGAAACTCAAAGTCAACAAACCATCTTTTAAATAAAGCTTGAGCCATTTCTTCTAAAGTTTTATTCATTTCATTATTTAATTCTATTTTTTTATCTAATGAAGATAAAATAGCTGCTATTTTATCTTGTTCTTCTAAACTTGGCAACTTTATTTCTACACTATTTAAAATGGATTAATTAATGGTTGTGCTGATCCTCCTGCCATTTCTCTAAGTGGTATAGTATTCAATAAATAATAAAGAAATTTAATGTTAGTATTATTCTTACTTATACAACTTATTGCATTATCTGTAATCCATGATGACTCATTAGAAAACTCTATAGCTCCACAATATGCTCCTACTCTTCCTATTACAATAGATTCACCATCAATTAATACGTCATCAGTCTTTCCAATTATCCCATTAGAACCATATATATTATATTTACCATCAATCTTTCTTCTGTCTTCTTTTATCTTTTTTCCATTTTTAAATATAGCACATTCTTTTAACTCAATTGTACTCCATTGACTACAACTCATACCCAATTCCTCCAAGTTGCTTTCTTATCTCATCCTCTAGCTCCTTACTCTTCTTGAATTGCTCTGATAAAGTCTTAGTTAATCTATCCATCTTTTCTTCAAATGGCTCTCCATCATCTTCCTCTTCTTCAATTCCAACATATCTTTCTGGAGTTAAAATATAATCATTAGCCTTTATTTCATCTAAGCTAACTCTCTTACAGAATCCCTGCTTATCTTCATAGCCTTCATTCTTATTAAATGCATGATAAACATCTGCTACAGTTTTTATATCTTCATCAGTTAATTCTCTTAATCTTCTATTAACCATTGTTCCAAGTTTTCTAGCATCTATAAATAAAGTTTCTCCATTATTCTTCTTATCTCTATTAAAGAACCAGATACATACTGGAATTCCTGTTGTATAGAATAACTTATCTGGAAGGGCTACTATGCAGTCAACTAAATCTGCTTCTAATATATTCTTTCTTATTTCACCTTCACTAGAAGTATTTGAACTTAATGAACCATTAGCAAGTACTACTGCTGCCTTTCCCTTTTGGCTTAACTTATCTAACATATGTTCAATCCATCCATAGTTTGCATTCCCTGATGGTGGCACTCCAAACTTCCATCTTGCATCATTTACTAATAATTGTTGTCCCCAGTCACTTTGGTTAAATGGAGGGTTAGCAAGTACAAAATCTGCCTTTAATCCTGCATGTAAATCTTCATGGAAGGTATCTGCATTTTTGCTTCCTAAGTTGTTTTCTATTCCTCTAATAGCTAGGTTCATCTTAGCTAACTTCCAAGTTGTTGGGTTAGACTCTTGACCATATACTGATATATCAAAAGCACTACCACTATGCTCCTCAACAAACTTAAGACTTTGAACAAACATACCACCTGAACCACAAGCTGGATCATATACATATCCTTTATAAGGTTCTATCATATCTACCATTAAAGTAACTATTGATTTTGGAGTATAGAATTCTCCTCCACCTTTACCTTCATTAGCTGCAAACTTACCTAAGAAATATTCATATACTCTTCCTAGTACATCTTTTTCCTTAGCTATAGTTCCTCCTACATTAATATTTGAGAATAAATCAACTATTTCTCCGAGTATTCTTTTATCAAGTTCTGGTCTTGAATAATTCTTAGGAAGTACCCCTCTTAATGTATCATTTTCTTTTTCTATGCTATCTAAAGCTTCATCTATAATTTGACCTATTTCAGGTAATTTTGATTTTTCAGCTATGTAATTCCATCTTGCATTCTCTGGTACCCAGAAGATACCCTCTGCTAAATACTCATCCCTATCTTCTGCGAAGTCAGGATCATCTTCCATTAACTCTTCCCATTTTTACATAAATGTATCTGAAACATATTTTAAGAATATAAGACCTAATACTACATGCTTATACTCTGATGCATCCATATTATTTCTAAGCTTATCTGCTGATGCCCATAATTGTTCTTCAAATCCTATAGTTGCCCTAATTTTGGTATTCCTTTTCTTACATAATAATCTATTGTTTTCTAATATCCATTTTACTATATTTCTAAAATGAATTCATCTTGATTGTTTACTTTAATTATATATAATATAGTTTCTTACCCTCATTGTAACGTAAGAGTAAAAGTTTTGGCGTCTTTTACTGATTCAAAAATAGTAATAAAATATCCCTATAAAGATTCTTGGGGCTGTACAGTTCCTCAAAATTCTTTATAGGGATTTTATAATTTTTTTATTTTCTAATTTTTAGATTATCCGGTATCTGATCTGACCAAGGCATTAAAGTTTCCAAGCTTTCGCTATCGGTTATCTCTATATT
>SVCL01000012.1 GCA_015058405.1 Clostridium sp. | reverse complement strand
TAGTAGCATTAAGCAATAAGGAAGAATTTAAATACATCTCATGTTAATGTTCACCCTTTTAAAGCTTCGTAAGTTACCCTAGTCCCTTTATTTAAATACATCTCATGTTAATGTTCACCCCTAGATATAACTAGGTTAAGTGAATTAAAAGAATAATTTAAATACATCTCATGTTAATGTTCACCAAAAAATAAAAAATAAAAACATGACTAAAAAGTCTATTTAAATACATCTCATGTTAATGTTCACCTAAATATAAAAATTTATAAAAATAGAATAGATGAATTTAAATACATCTCATGTTAATGTTCACCAAAAAGGAAACTAAAGAGAAAATATTTATATATAATATTTAAATACATCTCATGTTAATGTTCACCTTAACTAATAACTTTTGTGCCTTTAACATTGCATTTATTTAAATACATCTCATGTTAATGTTCACCCTACAGAAAAAGCTGTAAAACATGGCTTATAACTAAATTTAAATACATCTCATGTTAATGTTCACCCCAGCACCTTTAGTAGCATTAAGCAATAAGGAAGAATTTAAATACATCTCATGTTAATGTTCACCCTTTTAAAGCTTCGTAAGTTACCCTAGTCCCTTTATTTAAATACATCTCATGTTAATGTTCACCTTATAATTAGATACAATATACCTAGTATCTTTTTTATTTAAATACATCTCATGTTAATGTTCACCGGATATGCTATCTTTCGAAATTTGCAAACCATTTATATTTAAATACATCTCATGTTAATGTTCACCAACATTAATTAATGATGGAAATATAGAAGAAGCTAAATTTAAATACATCTCATGTTAATGTTCACCATTTGAAGAACTTTTAGTTAATATTGAAAAAATAATATTTAAATACATCTCATGTTAATGTTCACCAAGTTCTGGTCTAATGTACTTAATTTGTTCTAAGCTGATTTAAATACATCTCATGTTAATGTTCACCCTTAAATCGGTATAACTTAAATCTTCTCCAGATAAGATTTAAATACATCTCATGTTAATGTTCACCTGGGTACCGGAGATGCTGACATAATTCAGGAAATTTTATTTAAATACATCTCATGTTAATGTTCACCTTCTTCACATTAAAAGATTTAATGCTGAAGGCTAAATTTAAATACATCTCATGTTAATGTTCACCGTCAGAAACTCTAATAACTCCAAGAGACTTGATAACATTTAAATACATCTCATGTTAATGTTCACCATAACAACTGTTATGATTAATTTTATAACAAATAGTAATTTAAATACATCTCATGTTAATGTTCACCGAGGTGTTCATGTCTGTTAAGTCTTCAGTGCCTTCATTTAAATACATCTCATGTTAATGTTCACCCCTTGTAAAATAGCCATTCCTAATTTATTATACACCTCCAAACCTTAGACATACAACCATTCTTCAATATTTTTTCCAACCAAATCACTCAAAAACTTTTTGAATTATAAAAACAAGCTCTATCCCCCGATTTTACTATTCTGAGACACACTTAATAGCAAAAATCAGTTGGAACTAAATTATTAAAATTATATCTCATAAATCATTTTATGATGATTACTCTACCTATTCATTAACTTCACTACAAGAAGAATTCAATAAAGTTCTTGAAATATTTATTGAATGGTTTAATAACTTCTCACATGAAGAAGTCTTTAATCAAGATATGAGGGGCTGGGCATCATCTACTCCATCAAGATGACCAATTTGTAAATGGGTTCATATTAATACTGTAGCTCCATTTAAATCTTTTCGTACTAAAATAAGAAAGTGGAAAAAGTTAAAAAGTCAGCAATAAAAAAAGAGCCACCACACTGGCAGCTTAATCTAAAAACTTTAAATATTCCTTATAACCTTTTTCAATCATCTTATCTCTAGGAATAAACTCAAGAGAAGCAGAATTAATACAATACCTTAAACCTCCAAGCTCTTTAGGTCCATCATTAAAAACATGACCTAAATGAGAATTGGAGCTTTTGCTTCTAACCTCAGTTCTTATCATTCCATGACTAAAATCATTCTTTTCCTCAATATAACCCTTATTAATAGGTTTAGCAAAAGCAGGCCATCCACATCCAGAATTATATTTATCCTTAGAAGTAAACAAAGGCTTCTTATTCTTAAGCTCTTCTAAATTTCCACTTAGTCTGCTCTTAGTATCATTAATAAACTCCTTACGCCCTGAAGCCTCATAGTATCTTTTGTATCTTATCCTATTCTTTTTATAATAATCTTGATGATAATCCTCAGCTTCGTAAAACTCTTCTGCCTTTATTACAGGAGTAACTATTTTACCATTAAAGATATTACTTTTATCAAGCTCCACTATATATCTTTCAGCCGCATCTTTTTGATATTCATTATGATAAAATACAGCAGTTTTATAGCTTTGACCTCTATCATGAAATTGCCCTCCATCATCTGTAGGATCTACGCTCATAAAAAATGCCTCTAGCAAATCTTTATAAGGTAAGATTTCTTCATCATAAACTATTTGAACTGCTTCATAATGACCTGTTGATTTAGTACATACTTCTTCATAAGTGGGATTTGGTACATTTTCATTACTAGTACTGTATCTATATCATTCATAACATTAAACTTATTATAAAAGTCTTGTGGCTCTGGGCCTTTCATTACTAAATCACCTAAAAAAATCAGTTTATTAATTCCTTGTGATCTTATATCCTTTAGAGCATATTTTAATTTAATAAATTACAAGATGTACTAAATCCACAGTGAAGTATTTCAGGGTAGATAAGTATATATTTCTCTAATAATTTAAATCTATCCTCTCTTTTTATGTTAGTAGTACAACTATTTTCTAATTTACCGTCAATATAAGCGTTTACTTCCTTAACACCTGAGTTATTAAGTGCATATCCTGAAACAGTAAATTCATTTGTATAATTTTTTTCCATAGCTGGTTCTTCAACAACTAATAAAGGATCTATTTTTATTAGTGTGGCTGAATAAGTTTTTCCTTCTGGTATAACTAATAACATTAAAAATGCACAAAATATACCTAATATAAATTATTTCATACAGCTAAAGTTTCTATAGTTTCCTAAAGATTCAGATACATATGAAGCTCTGTAATTTTGAGTGATTTCTGATATTTCCATTTCACCATCTATATATGGTTGATACATTTCATAACCATCACCAAATCCATCACAACCTAAATCACTATATCCTAAAGAGTCCTTTACGATTTGTTCTCTTTGTTCTCTTGTTGTATTTTTAATTAAAAACTTGTCCATTCTTTTTCACTATCCTATCTTTATTATTAAGTATCTCATATTATAATAATAAAAATTATATATTAAATCAAATGATTATTAAAAAGTGAATTCATTGAAACAAACAGTTTCTTCTAAGTTTTTCTTATCTGCATGACCTGGGAAAGGCTTTGCATCTTCTGCTGGATACCCCATAACTAAAATACTTGTTGCTTCATAGTTTTCTGGTAAATTAAATTCTTCTCTTATAGCTTCAGGAATAAAGTGCATTACCCATGTAGAACCAATACCTAAATTAAAGGCTTCTAACATCATATGTGTTGTAACAATACTTGCATCTATATCACCACTGCTCTTTCCATCATAACTTCTTTTCCAAGCTTTATCTTTATCATGGCAAACAAGAATAGCTAAAGGTGCATTGAAATGACATTCTGTACACTTTCTAAACTTATTAATAGCTTCTTTACTATTAATCACCAATATACGTTGTGGTTGCAAATTACATGCTGTTGGTGCAACTTGACCAGCTCTTAAGATCTTGTCTATTTTTTCTCTTTCAACCTCTTTATCACTAAACTTTCTTACTGAATATCTTGATTGTACTAATTCTAAAAAATTTCGAGTATTTTCCATTATGTTACCTCCTACTATAAAGTTATATTATTAAAAATATATGAATTTTTATTAAAATTTTATAATTACTAAATTGGCATCTTGTGTAAACTGAGATTTTTCTGTATAGAATAGATGTGTTTTATTGTATCTAGCTTTTTCTTCTCCATCCTGATTTATAACTATGGATGATATGAAGAGGTCATCATTACTTCTAGTTGGTGCTCCAATAATTGCTGTAATGTTTTTATCTTTGCATGCTTTGCATAATGGTTATAACCTTGAATCATTTTCTGTTATTGTGTATTTTGTAATGTTTGTTTCTATTATTTCTGGTACATATCCTGTTAGAAACTTTTCTGGGAAGACTATTAATTCAACTCCTTGTTTTGAAGCTTGTTCTATTTTATGTATGGCGTTTTTTATATTTGCTTCTATGTTACCATCTATTGATTTTGTTTGTGCTATTGCAATTTTAAGTTTTGTTTTAGGATAGATAGTTGTTATTAAATCTGACATTTTTGCCTCCTAAGTATGCTAATTATTTTTCTATTTGTATGTATTAATAAAAAGAAAAATTGAGAATTTCAAGTATTCCAAATATAATTCCTAACACGCCGATTCCAATTTTCTTTTTCCTTTCGTTCATCTTATTATAAAACACATCTGCTAATATATATTAAAATTACATATATATGTATTGTAATTTCTTATAAATTTATTGTCAAATAAAGGTTAATATATTTCATAAACCTCATTAGGAATATCTTCTTTCATATTACATTGTGCATTATCTATTATCATTTTTTCTTTATCTTATCATGATAGAAATAATATCTATAATCTAGTTCTAATGATTCTAAATAGTTATTTAAATCTTTCTTATAGTCTTCCCAATAGCTTAAATTCTTTTTAAGATAAATATTATTATATAAATCTATTAAATCAGGATAATTAATTTTTATAAAATCTAAGACTACCTTTTTATAATTTCCCCTTAGATTTAAGTTTTCAAAGCAAATATAATCAACATAATTTTTGACTTTATCTATTATTTCTCTACAATCTGTTATCTCTGGAAAGATTGGAGATATAAATGCATATGTCTTTATATTATTCTCATGTAATACCTTTAGAGTATTAATCCTTTCATCAACTGAACTTGCACATGGTTCAATTTTTTCTCTAAACTTATCATCTGTTGTGTTAATAGAAATTCCTATTTTTATGTTTTTGATTTTTTTTATTAACTCAATATCATCTAACACATTTTTAGACTTTGTTAATATTTCTATAGTTGCCTCTGAATCTATTAACTGTTCTAGAACACTTCTTGTTTTTCTATATTTTCTTTCTATATGATTATATGGATCAGTTACTGAACTAATTAGTATAGTTTTTTGCTCCATATCCTTGCACTTAATGCCCTTTATAGAATCTTTTACTATTATATAATTTCCCCATTTTTCTGAACAATGAGCAAATCTACTCATAAACTCAGCATAACAATATATGCAGTTATGTGTACATCCTATATATGGATTAATCACATAATCAGCATCTGGCAATTTGGATTTTGTCAATAAGTCTTTTACTTCTCTATTATATACTTTCACTTTACACCATTCTTTCTTAAACATGCTTAAAATTATTTTATACTTTTTTCCTTTTTTATTCAAAAAAAGCATTGAATATTATTACTCAATACTTTTTCTATCATATTTTCCTATTTAATTTTACCTAGAAGTGCTGCAAATGGATTATCTTCAACTGCAGTTTGTTCTGCTTCCTTTTGCATCTTCTTCATTATTCTATTAGCTTCCTTCTTATCAACTTTACCCTTCTTATCGAATCTCTTCTCAAAAACAGAAGCCTTTTCTCTAAAGTTACAAGTTTCCCCTGTACATACATAAATCTTACCTTCACCTTGACCTCTAAGTTCAAGTTTCTTATGACACTCAGGACATCTTGCATTAGTAAGTCTTGCGAGAGGTTCTCTATAACCACATTCTCTATCTTGGCATACAAGCATTCTTCCGTTCTTACCCTTAACTTCTAATAAGTATTTACCACAGTTAGGACATTTAGATCCTGTAGCATTATCATGATGGAACTTAGCTGTTCCTCCCTTAACATCTTCAACAAGCTTAGTTGCATAAGACTTCATATCTCCAACAAACTTCTTGTCATTAGCCTTTCCTTTTGCTATATTATCAAGTTGATTTTCCCACTTAGCAGTTAAAAGTGGTGATTTTAAATCTGCTGGAACTAAGTCTATAAGTTGTTTTCCTTTTGAAGTTGGGAAGATTTCCTTACCTCTCTTTTCTATAACAAAAGAATTAAATAACTTTTCTATAATATCAGCTCTAGTTGCAACTGTTCCAAGACCTCCTGTTTCATTTAAAGTCTTAGCTGCATCCTTTCCTAAGTTAACATACTTTTGAGGATTTTCCATTGCTGATAAAAGTGTAGCTTCATTAAATCTAGCTGGTGGTGTAGTTTGTTTCTTTACCTTACTTACTGCTGTTATTGTAACAGTTTCACCTTTATTAAGTTCAGGTAACTCTTGTGAATCTTCATCATCATTCATATTATCGTAAAGCTTTCTCCATCCCTTGCTCTTAGTAATATTTCCTTTTGCAGTAAAGCTTTCTCCTGCTATATTTACTACTACTGTAGTTTGTTCATATTCATAAGCTGGCATTAACACACTTAAAAATCTTTTAACTACTAAGTCATAAATATGCTTTTCATCTGTACTTAAGTTAGCTAAGTTACCTTTTTCTTCAGTAGGAATTATAGCATGGTGATCTGAAACCTTTGAATTATCTACATAATTCTTATTAGCCTTTACCCCTGACTTTAAAAGACTTTCAGCAGCAGCTCTGTATTCTCCAAATGATACAGCTTTTAATCTTTCAGGAATAGTTGCTACTATATCAGTAGTTACATATCTTGAATCTGTTCTTGGATAAGTTAATACCTTATGATTTTCATATAGTCTTTGCATTAAGTTTAATGTTTGCTTTGCTGAGTAACCCCATATTTTATTTGCATCTCTTTGAAGTTCAGTTAAATCATATAAGCTTGGTGAATATTTCTTTTTAGTAGTTTTCTTAACTTCTGTAACTTCACCACTTTGTCCTTTGCACTTGTTAACTATAGAATCGGCTACTTCTTCTTTAAATGTAGAATTATTACCTTTTGAACTTATCCAGTTTAAAGTAAAACCTTTGCTCTTAGCATTTAAAGTCCAGTAATCTACTGGCTTAAAGTTTTTAATTTCTTCTTCTCTATTTACTATCATAGCAAGAGTTGGTGATTGTACTCTACCTGCACTAAGTTGAGCATTATATTTACATGTTAATGCTCTTGTTACGTTTAAACCTACAAGCCAATCTGCTTCTGCTCTACAAACAGCTGCTTTATAAAGATTTTCATATTCTTTTGCATCTTTTAAATTTTTGAATCCATCTAATATTGCTTTGTTGGTTTGAGATGATATCCATAATCTTTTTAGTGGTTTCTTAACACCAGACTTTTCCAATATCCATCTTGCCACTAATTCCCCTTCTCTTCCAGCATCGGTAGCAATTACCACTTCTGTAACATCATTTCTTAATAATTGTTTTTTAACTTCATTAAATTGTTTACCTGTTTTCTTTAATACAGTAAGCTTCATGTACTTTGGAAGCATAGGAAGAGTTTCCATGTTCCATTGTTTATACTTATTATCATAACCTTCTGGATCCATAAGACCAACTAAGTGTCCCATTGCCCATGTTACTATATATTTGCTTCCTTCTATATATGAACCCTTATTTTGATTACATTTTAAAACTTTTGCTAGGTCTCTACCTACTGATGGTTTTTCTGCTAAAACTAGTGTTTTACTCATTCTTTTCTCCTTATTTATAAAAATGTATATTCTTAAAAATATATATTCTTGTATTTTTAACTATCTTTTATTATACAATGTTTTTCTTAAAAATCCTATTTTTCTTTATTTATTATAAGAAGTCATTTCTACTAAAGATTCTTCAACTAACTTATTCATAAGATTGCAATTTTCTTCTATTATATTTAAAAATTCTTTTACAGTAACATTATTATCTATACTTATATTTATACTAGCTATTTGGTTACAACCATTATATGTTTTAACATTATAGTTATCTAAATTATGTATTTTATCATGTAACTTCTTTTTAAATTTTTCTCTTCTATTTATATATTTATTATAATCTTCTGGATAAGAATTATTTATAGCTTTACCTTTAGGTATATATGGATTTGTTTCATAATGTAAAGGAAGCTTAATTAACTTATTAAAAATATCAAAAGTAAGTTCTAAATGAATATCATAAGTATTTTCATTTACTCTATAATGTTTATCTTTAAATTCTGCAGTTTTTCCTACCCAATTATCTTCTGAGATTTTAGCTATAAAACTGATTCTTCCTTTGCCACCAGCCTTTCCTACTGACCTAACCTTAAGTCCACTACTACACTTAAATAATTTAATTATATTTTTAAATCTAATAGAAACCTTTTCTAAAATTTTCAGATTCATTTATTAACCCAACCAGAAGATTACTAATTATATCTTCTTTATAGCCTATCTCTAGTAATTTTATTATGTTCATCATTATATTCCCCCTCAAATATATTATATAACAAAAAGGGTTAGATGCTAATGCACTTAACCCTTTTTGTCTGCAAGCAGAAAATTTTTATAAAGTTAATTTAATAATATATCATCAAACTTAATCTATTCATCCTTTATATAGTTCTGGAGCAAAAAATACTCTATTAAAGAATTCTCTAGTTTTATCTACACCCAAAACTGCTTTAAAAACATCAGTTGATACTCCACCATTGTCTATTAAACCATTGGTATATTCTTGAGTTTTAATCCACTTTTCCTTATATTGTTCTTCATTTAAAATTGGTGTTTCCTTCTCCATCTTTATAAATAGTTTTAGATTCTTAATAAAGATATTTATAATCTCATTATCTTTATCTACTTCAGTATTTTTAGCTATACATACAGGTCTTAAATCATCATACCAGCATTTTTTCATAGGCATATCATTAAGATACTTATACTTATCCCTTAACTTAGAAAATTCATTAACATATTTAGCATATAAATCATCTTTATAAGATACTAAGCTATATATTTCATTTAGAAAAGTTCTTTTTTCTTTTACGTATATATAATCTGTAGAAAATAACGGTATATTTTTATAATATGGTGTAATAACAAAAGAATCCATTTGTATGTTATCTGATTCTTCACATTTCATAACCAATAAGTTTCCTACATTTTTTATCTCATATTGTTTTACAGAATAATTCATATTTTGAATAGTAATATATTCAAATTCTTTTGTATCTAACTCTTTTACTTCATAATTTTTTCTAATTAAATCAAGTCCTAATGAAATACGCTTATTAATGTTTAACTTATTCTTCTCAAAAATATTCATATTCTTCTCCATCCTTATTTACAAATTTCACATAATAATATTATCATATTTTGATTCAAAAGATATTATGCAATATTTTTTAATCCTATATCTTTATTAACTTGTACGTGAAGATTCATAAAGCACTAATTTTCCCTTAACTACATATATTAAATTGTAAATTTATAAATACTAAGGAGAATTTTTATGTTTACTTTTGAAAAATTAAATTTAATCAATGGATTAGATATAGAAAATCCTGAAAATGCTGTACAGAACAGTTATGCTTGGTGTATGGCTGAACTTGGGGATTATATATATGTTGGAACAGCAAGAAACCTAATCTCATCAGCTTCTATGGCTTGGGGAAATGGAGGGAATGAAAACTCTACTCCTAGTGCACTAGTTACTGGAGATGATAATGCTGCTGAAATATGGAGATATAAAAAAGAAAGCGGTACATGTATTTGGAAAAGAGTTTTTAAAACAAAAGCTTCAGAAAATATTTCTGGATTCAGAGCAATGGTTATGCATGATAACGGTAAAGAATGTGCTTTGTATGCTGCAGGTGTTGGACCAAAGTTATCTTTATTTAAAAGTACAGATGGATTACACTGGAGACGAATAGATACTTCAAATTTATCAGGTACAAATTCCCGTTCTTTAGTGTCATTTAGAGGTAAGTTATATATGGCTACCTTAGATGAAGCTTTAGGAGGAAATGTTCCATATTTGTATAGTAGTTATGATCCTGAAGTTAAACCATTTAAGTCAGTAATTGATATGAATAATCCAAACTTTGAATCATGTAAAAATCCAGTTGGAGGAATTGATGACCTTAGAGTATTTAATAATAAACTATATGTAAGTATAGGAACTGAAAATGGTGCGGAGGTATGGAGGTCTAATGATAATCATCCTAAAACTAATAATTGGACTATAGTCGCTGATAAAGGTTTTGGAGATTATCTAAATTCAAGTATAATGTCAAGTGGAATTTTCAAAGATCATTTATATGTAGCAGTTACAAAAAAAGTACCTTTTGCATTAATGGCTCCTCTTGGGTTTGATTTAATTAGAATAGATAAAGATGATAATTGGAGTGTTATAGTTGGTGGAAAACCTATTTTACCTTCTGAACCATTAACAGGATGTAGAAATAATCCACTATCAGGATTTAATTCTGGATTTAACAATTATTTTAATGTGTATGGATGGCAGATTACATCCTTCAAAGATAACTTAGTTCTAACTACTTGTGATTTTTCAACCAATATTGTAACTATTATTGTTGGACTTGTATCTATGAAAGATAGTAATATAGCTAAATGGGGATGTGAAAATTACTATGCACTTCTAAATTGCTACTTGAAGATTTTATCCATTATTCAAAAATATAAATATCCAATGGGATTTGATATGTATACCTCAAAAGATGGATGTCACTTTAGACCTGTTAACCTAGATGGTTTAAATAATCCTACTAATTATAGCGGTAGAACTTTACTTGTAACCTCAGAAGATGATTTATATTTAGGTACTGCAAATCCATTTGAAGGCCTTGAAGTATGGAAAGTTGACTATGAAAACTCATGTGACAATTCTGCTAATGAAAATTGTATAATAAATTATTTTAGTAAAATGAATAAGATGAATAAGGAACTAATTAAAGTATATCCAAAACTTTTAGAATTACCTCCAAAAACTTTTTCTTCAATGGTTAAGTAATTAAAAAAAAGGCTCACCAATTATCCAAAACATTAGATAATTAGTGAGCCTTTAAAATATGTTACTTCTAGTCAGTTACAGAAACATTATTATTTATAGCATTAAAAAATTTTGTAATAAACTTCAATTCTATTCCTACTAATACAGCTGCAATAATAGTTCCAATCCCTACACTACCAAGACTATGAATTAGACATATACAAGTTACTAAAGAAATCACAACCATTGATATATCAAACATTAGCTTAATATTAGGAAAAGGCTTATTAGTAACATCTGCAATTGCAAGCATTACACCTTCCCCTGCTAATGGCATAATATCTGATGGAACATACATAAATATTCCAAAGGCAATGATAACTGTACTTATTAACATCATAGTTAATCTAATAATTATATTTTCAGGACTATCAACAAAACTCATTAAATAATTGCAAAAAGTTGTAAAATACCCAAAGATAATACCAACAGGTATTTGTAACAGATTTTTAATCTTAAAGTTCTTTCTTAGTATTAATACTTGTATAGCTACTAATACAACATGAAAAATAATTGTTGCCTTTCCCATTTCTATTCCCCAAACACAAGTCATTGTATAAGGAATAGAACTAACTGGTGAAACACCTAGATTAGATTTTACTGAAATTGAAACTCCTAATGTCATAATTAAAAGACCAAGGAAATATGTAATTAGTGTGATTACTATGTTATCCTTTTTCTTCATATGTAATATCTCCCCTCCACACATTTTTTGTGCTTAACTTAATTATTTTATCATTTATATGGTTTTGTGTAAATAAACCCAGTGTAGTATTTATGTGGATTTAGAGGTAGAAGATTAAATAAAATTCTTATGTTTAGTATAAATATAAATTAAGGATGCAGTTTTATTATAAGTCAATAAAACTGCATCCTTGTTATTTAAATTATAAAATGTAACATTCTATACCATCATATTTATAAACTGAATTACCTTCCTTAAGTTCATTATAATCAGTTGTAAATAATGTTACACCGTCATTTCTAACATACTTATATAATGGTTTTGTACCATAAGCTTGTTCACTGTATACATAACAAGCTACTCCATCATACACGTAGTCTGTTCCTGCACCATCTTTATATAAGTTATAATCTGTAGTATATGCATATTCCTTAGTATATTTCTTGCTGTATCTATATAGAGGTACTGTACCTTCAACTTGAGTTCCATGTACATAGCATAGTTTTACACCTAAGTTAAGATCTAAATCTAATAAATCAATACCTAGTACGTTTAAATTAAGACCAACAGCTGCATATAGATATAAAGAGGCACCTATTTTATATTGATAAAATGGGGCTACATTATCAGAATCATCATCAGGAACTTCAGTATTATCTACTTTATTAACATATCCAACTATTTCTTTAAATTGATATTTTCCTTCTCTACCTGGTCCTAGTTCATTCCAGTTAAAAGTATAGAAATATATAGCTTTTTCATGAGTGTCTGAATCATTCTTTACATATCTATAAAGAGGAATAGAACCTTCATGTTTTGATTCATAAATATAAACTTGTACACCATCGTTTCTGAAGTTTGAAGCATCTAGTCTATATCCATTAGCCTCTTCTTCATTAGATGTATAGATATAACTCTTGTCACTAAATCTAAAGAATCTATAAACTGGTATTGTACCTTCTACCTTAGATGCATATCCAGAACAAGTTAGATTTTCAGCTTGATAATTAGTCTTTTCATCTGCTTCTTTTAAACTTATGCTATAGAAATGCTCATCACTACCTTTTTTCCAATATCTATAGAAAGGTACTGAAGCATCAGCTTTATCAGTTATAACTTCTGCTACTCTTTCATTGTTAACATTTACATATACATATATGTATAATGATTTTTCTGCTTTAGTATTATCTCTTCCTACAGCTTCTACCTTTAATGTATGAAGTCCTAAATCAACATTTTGTAAATTATAGCTACCTTCAAAACCGCAATTAGTCACATTTGGGTATATAAGAAGATATTTTTTTAGTAATTCATATTTATCTTCTCTATTTATACCTGTAGTACAACTTTGTTTTTGGCTACCATCTATATAAGTATTCACCTCCTTTACTCTTGAATGATTTAATGCATAACCTGATATAGGAAGTGTTTCTTTATAGCTTTTTCCTAAGGCAGGTTGTTCTACTTCTAATATTGCATCTCCACTTAGGATTGTTGCTTGACATTTATCCCCTGCTGGTATAACAAAGAATATTAGAAGTACACTTAATAGGATTGATATTATTTTTTTCATTTTTATTCCCCCTTCCTCTTACAATTATATACTTATTTTTACTTTTGTGGAAATTATAATTTTGTAATATATATTATTTGTTGTTACAAACATATAAATCCAATGAGTAATCTTCAGATACTTTCTTTTCTTTTACATACCTAAAGCCATTTCGTTCATATAACTGTCTTAACTTATCACGTTTCTTATTAAAATCTAATCTAATACTATTTATACCTCTATCATGAGCTAACTTCTTTGCAAAGTTAATTAGCTTGTCCGCAGCTCCTATTCCTGCATAACTTCGTTTTACTGCTAGCTTATGAAGATATAAAGATTCCCCTTTAGGAATATCACTCCAATATTTTAAATCTAAATCTGTCAAAGCCATACATCCTACTGGATCACTATCATCTAGTAATATATCTTCAATTATTTTTATACCCTTTTTAGATAACGATTGTAAAAAGGCTGAATCAATACTTGTAGCCTCTGAAAGTTTTCGTTCTTTAAAGTCATGAAGATGTAGAAATGCTCTAAACAAAGGCACATATTCTTGTGGAATTAATGGATAATATCTTTTAAGTGTTGTATCTTCATTAAGCAATATACTTATATCTTCTATTTTAAAATTATCTAATTCTCTCAAAACGATTACCTCCATATCATAATCTTTTTAATTAATAATTGAAATCTACTTACTAACTACATTATATAAAGCCTCAACAATTTCATTAAGATTCTCCACATCAATAGAAGTATAATTTATAACATAAATATTAGAATATTTATTTTCGCTACCATAATAATATCTAGACAAAGGCATAAGTTTAATACCCTTCCCCTTTGCAGCACAAACAAACTCCTTCTCTTCTTTTTTAGTTTTAATATGCATAAGAAAATGTACTCCAGCTTCCTCTTCCATTATTGAAATATACTTTTCTATTGGATCTTTCTTAAAACATTTAAGTATAGCATCCCTCTTGTTTTGATAGTATTTTCTAAGTCTATTAATATGCTTTTCAAAATTCCCATTCTCCAAAAACTTTGCTAAAGTATACTGCTCAAAATTAGAAACAGTACAAGAATAAAAAGACAGCTTCTTATAAAACTTATTAGCTAACTCTTCTGGCAATACCATATAACTAATTCTAACAGTTGAACATAATGTCTTTGTGAAAGTGTTCATATAAATTACCTTATCTGATACATCAATACTTTGAAGTGTTGGAATTGGCTTACCTGTAAGACGTAACTCACTATCATAATCATCTTCAATAATGTATCTGCCATCCTTTTTAGATGCCCATCCTAATAATTCATACCTTCTACTTATAGGCATAACAATACCAGTTGGAAAATGATGAGATGGGGAAATATGCATAACATCTATTTTTTTTTCTTCTAAAGAATCTGTAGGAACTCCATACTTATCTATATCTATATACTTGCATGGTACATTCATACTTCTATATATCTGTGCAATTTTAGGATATCCAGGGTTCTCTACTCCATAAACAACCCCACTACCTAAAAGCTGAATAATTAGACCATATAAATACTCAGTACCAGCACCAATTATTATTTGTTCAGGATTTACCTTCATTCCTCTAAACTCACTTAAATACTTTGAAATACCTCTTCTTAATTCCATAATTCCACCACATGGAGGATTGATCATAAGCTGTGTTTGATTTTCATTCATTACTTCCCTCATGGTTTTGGTCCATATTGAAAAAGGGAATACATCTCTATCTGTTTGATTGCTAGTAAAGTCTGCAATATATGAATTTTCTTCACCAGATAATATAACTTTTTCTTTATCTATTCCAATGTTCTGTATTCCAGTATCCTTTAAATCAGACACATAAAAACCTTTTTTAGGTAATGAATTAATAAAACCTTCTGCAATTAACTGACTATATGCATTCTCTACTGTAATAACACTTATACCCAGATTTTTTGCAAAAGCTCTTTTTGATGGCAACTTTTCTCCAACCTTTAGTTTACCTTCTTTAATATCATTTTTTATACATTTATATAAGTACATATATAAAGAATCTGACCCTATATTTACAAAATTATATGTTAACATTCTTCGATTTTCTCCAATCTGACCTTACTGAATATATTTAATTTGATAATTTTACTATAACCACATTTTAATTATAATTACACATATTGGATGTGTAAATAAAAATTCATACAAATATTTGGAGGTTTAGAAATGGAATTAAATGAAAGATATAAGTTAAACAAGGAATTAGCCCAAATGCTAAAAGGTGGAGTTATTATGGATGTCACAACACCTGAACAAGCAAAAATTGCAGAAGAAGCTGGAGCATGTGCTGTAATGGCACTTGAAAAAATTCCTGCTGATATAAGAGCTGCTGGTGGTGTTGCACGTATGAGTGATCCTAAAATGATACAAGAAATTCAAAATGCAGTATCAATACCTGTAATGGCTAAATGTAGAATTGGACACTTTGCAGAAGCACAAGTTCTTCAAGCAATAGAAATTGACTATATTGATGAAAGTGAAGTATTGTCCCCTGCTGATGATGTTTATCATATAAATAAACGTGAATTTGAAGTACCTTTTGTATGTGGAGCAAAAGATTTAGGTGAAGCTCTTAGAAGAATAAATGAAGGTGCTTCAATGATTAGAACTAAAGGTGAACCTGGTACAGGAGACATAGTTCAAGCAGTTAGACATATGAGAAAAATGAATAGTGAAATTGCAAGAATAGTTAGTATGCGTGAAGATGAACTTTTTGAAGCAGCAAAACAGTTACAAGTTCCTTATGATTTAGTGTCATATGTACATACTAATGAAAAATTGCCAGTAGTTAACTTTGCAGCTGGTGGTGTTGCTACCCCTCAAGATGCAGCACTTATGATGCAATTAGGAGCTGAAGGTGTATTTGTAGGTTCTGGAATATTTAAATCAGGAAATCCTAGAAAGCGTGCTGCCGCTATAGTTCAAGCTGTAACTAATTATAAAGATGCAAAACTTATAGCAGAACTTGCTAAGGATTTAGGTGAAGCTATGGTTGGAATTAATGAACAAGAAATTGCTTTACTTATGGCTGAAAGAGGTAAATAGCTTATGGTAATTGGAGTTTTAGCTTTACAAGGAGCTTTTATTGAACATGAAAAGATTCTAAAAAAGCTTGGAGTAAAATGCATAGAGCTAAGAAATAAAGAATACTTAGAAAAACACTATGATGGAATTATTTTACCTGGTGGAGAAAGTACTGTACAAGGAAAGCTTTTAAGAGACCTTGGAATGTTTGATAAATTAAAGGAACAAATATTAGGTGGTATGCCTGTTTTAGCAACATGTGCTGGTATGATTTTATTAGCTTCTAATATAGATAATGAGTCAAACTCTCACCTAGGTACAATTCCTATGAATGTTAAACGTAATGCTTATGGAAGACAACTTGGTAGTTTTCATACAAATGATTATTTTAAGGATATTGGAACTATTCCTATGACTTTTATACGTGCTCCTTACGTAGAAGATGTTGGGAAAGATGTAGAAATACTTGCTACTGTTGATGATAATATAGTTGGAGTTAAGTATGGAAAGCAAATTGCTATTGCTTTTCACCCAGAGCTTGATACTGATTTGGGGATTCATAAGTTTTTCTTAGAACTTATATAGATTTGAACTTAAATGAAAAAGGAGCCTGTAAATAATTTTGTGTATTCTTATCTTTTTCTTAGAAATAATCAAAATTATTGAATCTTATTTATTAAACAATTTTGTCTGAAATTGTAACAAAATTTTTGTTATCTATATTGTATATTATACCCAAAGTATGGC
>SVCL01000129.1 GCA_015058405.1 Clostridium sp. | reverse complement strand
TCCATTATACTTATCACCTTCTACACTTCCTCTTACACCCATTTTAATTTCCAATTTATTATGTGTATAAGAGTTAATTTTTATTAGGTGTGGCTTACTTTTTAATGATTATAATGGATTACTAATAGTTTGTGCTAAACACCTGTCTTAAAGCTTTTGAATTAATTAATATATATTTTACCTTAGGTAGTAAAGTTCCATTTGTAGTTATATTAACTTTAAACCCTTCTTCATAGGCTATATTTAAAAACTCTTCTAAGTTTGGATTTAATAAAGGTTCTCCCATTAAATGAAAATATATATATTGTGTATATGGCTTTAAACTTTCTAATACTTTTTTATAACTATCTACATCTAAGAACTTATATTTTCTTTTTGTTTTAGGACAAAAGCTACAGCTCAAATTACAAACATTTGTTATTTCCACATATACTCTTTTAAATTTCTTCATCACTACAAATTCCTCACATTTTTATGTATTACAAATAGTAGGATACCTAACCTTTATAGAAAGGTCAAGTTATTTATGTATACCCTAGTATTAAAAGTTTTTTAGCTAAATAAACTACCTGAAAATTATTCAAACAAAGATATTTAAAAATAAGCGGCTGTATCAAAAACATGTAAGCTAAAATTTTTAAAAATATAATAACATCTTTAAAACTAATCATTTTTTGATACAGGCACTTATTTTACATTACTTAAGCATATCGTTTATTCTCATACTTAATACAGCACTTTCATTCCCTATAATATTATCAGTATATATTATGTTAGGAAAACAGCTTTTACTTACATTTGGCATAAGCCTATCTTCCAAACAATTATTAGCTTTTATAGCTAGACCTAAAATACTTGGTTTAGCTAATACAGCTTGTGATTTACTCTGAGTAAGTGTCCACGATAATAAGAAATATCTACTACCAAATTTACTCTTCATCTTATTTAACTGATCCTCTACCATTTCATCTACATCATTAGAGTCTGAATATTTATTATAAGCATCCACAGCTGAATAAGGATAGAATCCTTCATTCTTGTAATTCTCAATTAAAGAACTAGCATTATTACTTTCTACTACTATTATTACTGCTGATTTCTCAGCAATCATTTTATTTAAAGGAATTTTTGTTAAATCACTTTCATTACATACATATCTATTATTTATCTTCTTTAATTTATCAAAAAGTCTTGTCCATTCATCTTTAGTAAAAGAAGCATATGAACCAAAGCCCTTATCAGTATTACATGAATGAGAAAGATTTAATATAATTAATTCTTTTCTATTTTTAGTGAAG
The DNA here is from genome assembly GCA_015058405.1 of Clostridium sp. Classification (GTDB taxonomy): domain Bacteria; phylum Bacillota; class Clostridia; order Clostridiales; family Clostridiaceae; genus Clostridium. The sequence goes on along the minus strand of SVCL01000129.1, from coordinate 40,274 downwards.
TTGTTTACCCCCTTTATTATATCATCTATAGATTCTCCATTTGCTCCAAAACAAGTTCCATCAGTATCACTATAGTGACCAGTTCTATATCCTCCTCCACTTATTACAGGCCTAATATCAAAATATCTTGTACCAAATTCTAATTGTTTTTCTATATTATAAAATTGAGTTATTACATTTCCTTCTTTAGCACCAACAGTTCCAGCTTGCTTAATACTCATTCCAGAATCATGAGAACCTGGAATACATATCTCCCTTAAAGTTCTATTTCCTATAGTATTTAAACTATCTTTCATCCAATTATCTACAGGCACATCATTATAATCTAAAGTTATATTTACTATTGCTCCAGCACCATAAAAGAGGTTATGTTTTTTAACATCTCCACTAATATGAACCTTTACTTTTCCTCCTACATTAAAGTTAAAAGTTCTAACTTCATCCTTCTTTAATGTAATGCTTTTTTCTAAAATTACATACTTATCAGTTTTTATTGTACAGTTTACTTCCTGACTTTTTTTATGTCCTTTTATAGTTATTACACCTTTTGTCCAATTGTGATTATCTAAAAAGTCCTTAATTTCGAACTTACTTAATAGCGCAGTATCATCTCTCCAACTTCTTGTTTCAGACCCTTTTACATTTCCCATTTTCAATCATCCCCTTTAACTCTCATTAACTATATTTTTATTTTTTATAATCTGAATTATGAATATCATTAATTTTGTCAAATTCTGCTTCTCTAACCATCCATTCTACTGCACACAATGAATTTAATGATTCTCCTGATGTCTTGTCTATGCTCTTAGGTATATTAGAGTACTTTCCGTGATTTACATCCAGCATAATACGCTTACCTACTGGAAAATAATCAGGCAGAGCAGTAAATCCAAGAATAGTTTTAATAACCTTACTATTTATAGTATCTATAGCTTCTTCATAAACAGAAGATAATCTTTTCAAAAGAACTTTCTCATCTTTAGTAAAAGGCAAATGAGGAACTACATCCACAAAAGATTCATATCTATATGTTTCAATATTATAATTTTCCATAAACTTCTTATCACCTACTCTTGGCGCCCCAAAAGTAACTACAAAAGGCTTTAAACCAGCCATCTCTGCCCTGCAAGCCATCAAAAACGCCATAGCTCCACCTTTACTATGCCCTGTAATATATAGTTTTCTATTACTATCTTCTTTTAGTAATTCTTTCACTCTTTTTATGACTCTTTCTTGTATATTTTCTATAGCCTTAAAAAATCCATTATGCACTTTTCCATATGGTGCAAAATCCACTTGTTTATCTCTTATATTATTTATCCAATCTTTTAATTCAGTGGGACTATCACATTTAGTACCACGGAAAGCTACTACTATTCCTATATCAGAAAGCCCAACATACCCTGCATTATAATGGTTACCTTTATCTACAAAAGGTTCTAACTCTCCCTTAAACTTAGCTGTTTTATATCTTTCATAACATTCATAATCCTTTGGAAAATTTCCTTCTAACTCTATTGCCATTGCCAAAGAACTAGCAGCCCATAATATATCTTTTAATTCCTTACCTAGTAAAGCCATCCCTATTCCCCCTCTCTATAAAATGCTGTTAACTTTATATTTACTCCACCACCAGTAACTAAGGCATGATTAGTTATATAGCCTGGTACTAAAATAGGAACTTTTTTATTAATATCAGCTTCATAAACTACTGTTTCTGTTCCTTCTAAAACTTTCCAACCAGGTGTACTTATTAATTCCTCATCTGCTAAAATACTTACCATAACTCCACTTGAGCTATTCTTTTTACCTACTAAAGTTACTTGTACCTTTCTCCAAAGATGGTCAGCTCCAAATCCCAAATTCTCTATACAGCTAATACCTCCTGTTTCATCTTTCCATGTTTTGCTTACACTTAATAGAGATTCTATAGCTTTATCATAATCAAGCATTACATCTACTTTTACACCAGCACCATATATCAATTTTACTTTTTTTACATAACCACTTACATTAACTGCTGTACATTTATTAATGGTAAATTTATATTCCTTTACTTCACCATCACTTAAATTAAATTCATCTCCTGCTATAACCTTATTTTCTGATGTCACTTCAAACTTTATTTTTTGTTTCTTTCTAGTACCTTTAAATCTTATAGTACCTGCTGTCCACTTTTTATCTGCCGGAAAAGTCAAACCTTCAAAAGAACTTTTCCATCCTGTTGCATCTTCCCAATGCTTACTTATCATCAATCTCCCTCCTTAAAATAATTTCTTATATATAAAATAAAGAAATAAGCAACACTTTTGTAAACAATTAATTGATTATTTTTTAATTTCCTCTTTTATAATAAATATGATACATACTACTTATACAGTAGTGAAAAATTATGCTTTTTACACTTTTTTTATTTTATACTAGTCTAGACGTAAAAAAATAGCTTGCTATATTACTAATATAACAAGCTATTTTCTTAGTCTATAATGCTTCTATTTCTTTCATAAGTTCAGCTATTAATTCTTCTTCTTTTACTTTCTTAATTATCTTTCCTTTTTTGAAGATAATACCTTCGCCTTTTCCTCCAGCTATTCCAATATCAGCTTCTCTTGCCTCTCCAGGACCATTTACAACGCAACCCATTACAGCAACCTTTATATCCTTATTAATAGTTTCTAGCTTCTTCTCAACTGCATTAGCTATACCTATTAAATCAATTTGTGTTCTACCACAAGTAGGACAAGATACAAATTCTAAGCCGCCTTTTCTAAGACCTAATGATCTTAAAATTTCTTTAGCTACTTTTATTTCATCTACTGGATCACTAGTTAAAGATACTCTTAAAGTGTCACCTATTCCTTCAGCAAGTAAAGTACCAATACCAACACTTGATTTTATTGTTCCTCTTTCTTTTGTACCAGATTCAGTTACCCCTAAGTGAAGAGGATAATCACATTTTTCGCTAATTAATCTATAAGCATCAATCATCATCTTAACATCAGAAGATTTAATAGAAATTACTATATCATTAAAATCTAACTTTTCTAGAATTTCTACATGTCTTAAAGCACTCTCTACAAGTCCTTCTGCAGTTACTTTTCCATCTCTCTCTAGAATATCTTTTTCTAATGAACCCGAATTAACACCTATTCTTATTGGTATATTTTTAGCTTTAGCTGCTTCAGCAACTAACTTAACTCTTTCTTCGCTACCAATATTCCCTGGGTTTATTCTTAAAGCATGAACTCCATTTTCTATAGCCTTCAAAGCTAATCTATAATCAAAATGAATATCTGCCACCACTGGAATTGGTGAATTTTCAATAATTTCCTTTAAGCTTTCTGCAGCTTCCATATCTGGTACAGCACATCTTATAATTTGACATCCTGCATTATATAATAATCTAATTTGTTCTAATGTTTTCTCTACATCTCTTGTATCCGTATTAGTCATAGATTGAATAGTTATTTCAGAGTTTCCTCCAACACTAACATTTCCAACCTGTACTTTTCTTGTCATTTTTCTAGTCATCTTTCCACCTCAACTAACTAATTGGAAATAATATATCTTTTATTGTCACTATAATCATTAACCCAAATAAGAACACTACTCCTATAGTATTTAATACATTTACTACTTTAGTTGGTACCTTTCTTCTAGTTATCATTTCAATTAATAATAACACAGATGTACCTCCATCTAATACTGGTAGCGGAACAAGGTTAAATATACCTACACCTATAGATAATATGGCTACTAATTTTACCATAGCCCATACACCTGCTTTAGCTGCACTTGAGGATACTTTAACTATAGCCACTGGTCCTCCAAGATCAGTTTTAAAGTTTCCTTTTCCAGAAATTAATTTAACTATAGCTTTATAGTTTTCAGTAATCAAACCAAAAGTTTCGTCAAAACTATGTTTAACACATTGCCCTATTGTAGGATTTTCAACTGTAGCAAATTCTATACCAATTCTATATCTATTTAATTCTTCATCAAATTTTGGAGTTAAAGTTGCTTCCTTAACTTGACCTGCTCTTTCATATTCAAGAGTTACTGGTTTTTCTCCTGAGGAATTTACTGCTAATCCTATATCGTCACTTGTAAATATTTTATTTCCATTTACTTTTGTGATTCTATCTCCTGCTTCCATGCCTGCTTCTATAGCAGCTCCACCTTCTGTAACTTTACCTAAAGAAGTATCAATATAACCAAAATTCATATAACTTGAACCAAATAGAAATATGGCTAACACAATATTCATTAGTGGACCAGCTATAATTATTGATAATCTTTGAAGAGGACTTTTTGACATAAACATTCTATCTACATCTTTTGGTTCTTCTTGCTTTTCGTCACCTTCTTCATCGTCAATCATACCATACATCTCTACATAACCACCTACAGGTAGTAAGGATATTGAATATTCTGTTTCTTTTCCCTTATGTGTTAATATTTTAGGACCAAACCCAATTGAGAAACTTAATACTTTTACCCCATTAATTTTAGCCAGAACAAAATGCCCTAACTCATGAATTATAATAATTGCCCCTAAGCCTAATATAGCTAATATATAATTCATTTTTTTCGCCTCCTAACCCATTATTTCTTTAAGACATATTCACGAACCCTCTTATCAATGTCTATTACATTTTCTATAGTTAACTCAGTAGACATTTCTTTTTCAAAATTATCCATAGCATCTTCTATAATATCTGCTATATCCAAGAACTTAATCTTTCTATTTAAAAATAAAGAAACTGCCACTTCATTAGCTGCATTTAATACTGTTGGCATTATGCCCCCCATTTTTCCTGCTTTAAAAGCCAACTTTAAACATTTAAATGTATCCATATCTGGTTTTTCAAAAGTTAAACTTGCAATTTCATAAAAATCTATCCCATTTGCTACTTGATCTTTTCTTTCTGGATAATTTAATGCATATTGTATAGGAAGTCTCATATCTGGAGCTCCTATTTGTGCTATTATACTAGCATCTTTATATTCCACCATTGAATGTATTATACTTTGCGGATGAACCAAAACTTGTATATCATCATAATCACAATTAAATAACCAATGGGCTTCTATAACCTCAAGACCCTTATTCATAAGAGTAGCTGAATCTATAGTTATTTTACTTCCCATACTCCAGTTTGGATGATTTAGTGCCTCTTCTAAAGTAGTATTCTCTAAAAAAGCTCTATCTTTACCTCTAAAAGGCCCTCCTGAAGCTGTTAATATAATCTTTTTTAGATCCTTTATATTGTTTCCTTGTAAAGCTTGAAAAATAGCACCATGTTCTGAATCTACAGGTAATATCTTAACACCTTCTTCTTCAGCTTTTTTCATAACGATTTCTCCAGCAACTACTAGAGTTTCTTTATTAGCTAAAGCAATATCTTTTTTAGCTTCTATAGCTTTTATAGTAGGTTCAAGTCCTATCATCCCAACTACAGATGTTACAACTACATCAATCTCATCTAGTGTAGCTATCTTTATAAGACCATCCATTCCTCCATAAACCTTTACTTTATATCCATTTAATAAACAGAACTCTTTTATCTTTATAGCACTATCTTCATCCATCATGGCTACATATTTAGGAGTAAACTCCTCTATAATTTTTTGCATCTTATCTACAGATGAATTAGCTGTAACTCCTACAAGATTAAAATCATCTCCTGACTTTCTTAAAACATCAAGAGTTTGTTCACCAATTGAACCTGTTGCACCTAAAATTGATACACCCTTCATTTCATTACCTCCTTTGTCTACTCTTTAATGACTTCATCATAAATAACTTCTTTTGCTAATATTCCATACATAGGTCCTACTACAATTCCTAAAATTCCAAACAACTTTACACCTATATATACTGATAACAAAACTAATAGTGGATGCAGCTCTAATTTATCACTTAAAAACTTAGCTTCTAAAATTTCTCTTGAAACTTGAACTAGTATGTATAGCAATATTAATCCTATAGCTTTTAAATAATCTTTTACTATAATATTGTATATTATTATCGGAATAAATACAATTATTGTTCCTACATAAGGCAATAAATCTAAAATACCACATAAAATACCAAGAAATACTGCTTTATTAATTCTAAATATTATAAACCCCACCATTATTTCTAAGGTTGATATTAAAATTAAAATTATTTGAATAATCAGCATCTGTTGAAGATTTACTTTTTGGTATTTAATCTTTTTTATCATACTTTTAGGAAATAATTTATGCAATAATTCTAAAAATTTATCTTTATCTATCATTAAAAAAAATGTACATATATTTCCTAAAAAATATGCTATAATCCCTTCAGTAGTTGATATAGCAGAAACCTTTATGAAATCTTTATTTAAAAAAGATATAATTTTTCTACTTATCTCAAGTTCTCCACCCAAAATCGTCCCAATAGAATTAATGAATTCTTCTATTCTAGTTAAATTATCATTATAAAATTTATTTAAGAATGAAATTATTGTTCCCCCTAAATATAAAATTATTAGAACTAGTATAATATTTACTATTAATATACTTATAGCAGCAGATACCTTTGGAGGAATATTAACTTTATTCAAAAAATCATATAAAGGTTTTGTTATTATAAATATTATTACCATTGAAATAAACGGCTTAAAATAATATTTTATTATTAAAGTAATACCTGAAGTAAGTATAAATAATATTATTAATTTAATTAGTGTACTATATTCTTTTCTTTTCTCCATATACACATATATCTCCTAAACATAAAGTCTATTAAATATATGCATCTTAAAATAAAATTAGCCTTATATTATAAATATTATGTTATTTATAAAGGCTATTTTTAAAAATATAATATGCAAAAAAATAAAAAAACTGATATTAAATGCTTTTATTAACACTTAACATCAGATTCTTTTTAGATATTTACTATAAAAGTTAAATAATAAAATACTACTAATCCTGAAAATAATATAGAATCAAATCTATCTAATATTCCTCCATGTCCTGGTATTAGATGACTGTAATCCTTTATTTCCACATATCTCTTTACAGAAGATGCTACAAGATCTCCAAACTGGCTAAATACACCACATAGTCCACCTATTATAAAGAAATGATATACAGGTATAGACACTCCATATTTATTTGCTATTATACCAAAAATACCACAAAATATTGTAGCACCTAAAAGTCCACCAACTGATCCTTCTATTGTTTTCTTCGGACTTACCTTTGGACATAATTTAGTTTTTCCAAATAATCTACCAGCATAATAAGCTGTAGTATCTGCCATCCATGAACCTATAAATATAAGCCACACAAGGAACTCTCCACCAGCCTTTATGTTAACTAGATAAATAAAGCTAAAGAATATCCCAACATATAAAAATCCTAAAATAGTTACTGCAACATCAATAAACGTATAATTTAAGTTTATTACAGGTACTATTAATAATATAAATGTAGCTAATATCACAATATACATTAGGTTCTCAAAATTATGATTCATTAAATAGTATGCACAAAGCATAGCATAACCTACTATAGATATAGGTTTAAATTCTTTTACTTTTAAAGCTTTATAAAACTCATACATTCCTAATACTGATAGTACAAATGTAAATCCCTCTAGAATTCTACCTCCCATAAAAATAAAAAGTATAAAAGGCGCAATTATAGCGGCACCTAGATATCTATTATCAGATTTCATAATATTCACCTCAATCTATTTAAGTCCACCAAAACGACGTTCTCTATTTTGAAAATCAAAAATTGCTTTTCTTAAATCTTTTTCTTTAAAATCTGGCCAGTTTATATTTGAATACCAAAACTCTGAATAAGCACATTGCCATAAAAGGAAGTTACTTAATCTTTGTTCTCCCGAAGGTCTTATTATAATATCTGGATCTGGCATATCACTTGTATAAAGGTAAGATTCAATTGTTTCCTTACTTATATCTTCAGGATTTAAATTTCCCTTTTCAACTTCTTTTGCAATAAACTTAGTCGCTCTTATAATTTCATCTCTTCCACCATAGTTTAATGCAAAATTCATTACTATACCAGTATTATTCTTAGTTCTTTCTTTTGATCTTTCTATTTCTTTAATACACTCATCTGGAAGGCGAGATATATCACCTAAAACTTTAATTACTACAGAATTTCTATGAAGCTCTTCTAATTCTTGTCTCAAATATTGAACTAAAAGCTTCATTAAAGCATCTACTTCTTCTTTAGGTCTTTTCCAATTTTCAGTTGAAAAAGCATAGAAAGTCATATATTTTACACCTAGCTTATCAGCTTCTTTTATTATTTTCCTAATGGTCTCTACTCCAGCTTTATGCCCCATAGACCTTGGTAGTTTTCTTGCTTTGGCCCATCTACCATTTCCATCCATTATTATAGCTATATGCTTTGGAATTCTATCCATATCTAATTCAAATTCATCATTGTTTATTTCTTTTTTTTCACTTTTAAATAAGCCTAACAATATAGCCACCTCCAAGTTTAAATTAAAAAAACCTGCTTAAGAGCAGGTTTTCAATTACATTTAGCCCTATATTGACATTATTTCTTTTTCCTTAGCTGCTATAATGCTATCTACTTCTTTAACAAAAGAATCTGTTACTTTTTGAACGTTATCTTCGCCCTTCTTAACTTCATCTTCTGATATGTCATCACTTTTCTTTAAGGCCTTTATTTTATCATTTGCATCTCTTCTAATAGATCTTAAAGCTACCTTAGCATCTTCTCCAGTTTTCTTAACATTTTTAACTAGATTCTTTCTAGTTTCTTCTGTTAATTCTGGAATTATTAATCTAATAACACTTCCATCATTTGAAGGATTAAGACCTAAATCTGATTTTAATATAGCTTTTTCTATTTCTTTTAATAAAGCTTTTTCCCATGGAGTAATCATTAATACTCTTGGTTCTGGAGCTGATACGTTAGCCACTTGATTTAATGGACATGGACTTCCATAATAATCCACTTGTATTCTATCAAGCATACTAGGATTTGCTCTACCTGCCTTCATAGTAGACAAATCAGATTTTAAAACAGATATTGTTTTGTTCATTTTTTCTTCTGAATTTTTAATTATATCTTTTATCATAAAAACCCTCCTATTATTTTGATACTAAAGTTCCAAGCTTTTCGCCTAAAATTGCTCTTTTGATATTTTTTGGATCATCAAGACCAAATACTAATATTGGAATATCATTATCCATACATAATGAAGTTGCTGTTGAATCCATAACTTGAAGTCCTTGATCTAATACATCTATATATGAAAGATTATCATATTTCTTTGCATCTTCATATTTATGAGGATCTTTGTCGTAAACTCCATCAACTTTCTTTGCTAAAAGTATAACTTCAGCTTCGATTTCAGCAGCTCTTAATGCGGCTGTAGTATCAGTAGAGAAATAAGGATTTCCTGTACCAGCTGCAAATATTACAACTCTTCCCTTTTCTAAGTGTCTCATAGCTCTTCTTCTTATAAAAGGTTCAGCAATTTCCTTCATTTCGATAGCAGTTTGAACTCTTGTTTTTACGCCTACTTGTTCTAATGAATCTTGTAATGTTAAAGCGTTTATACAAGTAGCTAACATACCCATGTAATCAGCTGTAGTTCTATCCATTCCTTCACCACTTCTACCTCTCCATATGTTTCCGCCACCGACAACAGCTCCAACTTCAACACCCATGTCGACTATTTCCTTTATTTCTAATGCTATCTTCTTAGCAACATTAAAATCTAATCCAAATCCATTTTCCCCTGCAAGAGCTTCTCCCGATAGTTTTAACATTACTCTCTTATACTTACATTCAGCCATTTTAATACCTCCAATATGTTATATTCTTTCTTTTAAAAAAAGAGAACACAGAGTGTTCTCTTTGGTTTTATTTACCCATTTGCTTAGCAACTTCAGCAGCAAAGTCTTCTTCTACTTTTTCGATTCCTTCGCCTCTTTCAAATCTTACAAAGCTATTAACTGTTATTGGAGAACCAACTTCTTTAGCTTTTTCTTCAACAAACTTAGTGATTGTCTTATCGCTATCTTTAACCCATAATTGTTCTAATAAGCATACTTCTTTGTAGTATTTTTGAATTCTTCCCATAACCATTTTTTCAACGATTTTTTCAGGTTTTCCTTCATTTAATGCTTGAGCTCTGTATACGTCTTTTTCTTTTTCAAGAGCTTCGTTATCAACATCTTCTTTGCTTAAGAATAATGGATTTGCAGCAGCAACTTGCATACAGATTTCCTTAGCAACTTCTCCTAATACTGGTGATTCAGTTTCGCATCCTAATTCAACTACAACACCGATTCTTCCGCCACCGTGGATGTAAGTTTGAACAGCACCTTTTTCTACAGATACTTTTTTGAATCTTCTAACTGTCATGTTTTCACCTAATGTAGCTATTAATTCAGTTAGAGCTTCTTTAACTGTCTTACCATCTTCGTAAGTTTCAGCTAATAATTCATCAACAGTTGTAGCACTTGTAGAAGCTACCATCTTAGCTAATTTATCTGCAAATCCTACGAATTGATCGTTAGCAGCAACGAAATCAGTTTCACAGTTAACTTCAACTATACCTGCAGTTTTGTTGTCTTCTGTTATATAAGTCTTTACTAAACCTTCAGCAGCAACTCTACCAGCTTTTTTAGCAGCAGCAGCTAATCCCTTTTCTCTTAAGAATTCTATAGCTTTATCGATGTCTCCATTAGTTTCTGTTAAAGCCTTTTTGCAGTCCATCATTCCTGCGCCAGTTCTTTCTCTTAATTCCTTAACTGATTTAGCAGTTATCATATTCAATTCCTCCTTGATTTAAAAAGTAACCCTTCTCATTTCAGGGTAAAAGGTAAATGAGAATAATCTCACCTACCTTTTTTTAAATACTATTCAGTATTATTCAGCTAATTGTTCACCTTGTCTTCCTTCGATAATTCCATCAGCCATCTTAGCAGTTATTAATTTAACAGCTCTGATTGCATCATCATTACCTGGAATTACGTAGTCAACTTCTTCTGGATCACAGTTAGTATCAACTATTGCAACTACTGGAATTCCTAAAATCTTAGCTTCTGATATAGCATTCTTTTCTTTTCTTGGATCAACAACGAACATAGCTCCGATGTTTTTAGCATCTAACTTTCTGATACCACCAAGATTCTTTTCAAGTTTTTCTAATTCTCCCTTAAGCTTTATAACTTCTTTCTTAGGTAAAACTTCAAAAGTTCCATCTTCTTGCATCTTTTCGATTTCTTCTAATCTCTTGATTCTAGTCTTTATAGTTTCGAAGTTAGTTAACATTCCACCTAACCATCTGTTATTAACAAAGTGCATGTTTGATCTTATTGCTTCTTCTTCGATAGCTTCTTGAGCTTGTTTCTTAGTTCCTACGAATAAGATTTCTTTTCCTTCTTCTGCAACTTCTTTAATAAAGTTGTAAGCTTCTTCAGCTTTCTTTACAGTCTTTTGTAAATCTATTATGTAGTTTCCGTTTCTTTCTGTAAAGATGTAAGGAGCCATCTTAGGGTTCCATCTTCTTGTTTGGTGTCCGAAATGTACACCAGCTTCTAATAATTGTTTCATTGATATTACTGACATTTTATTCCCTCCTGGTTTTTCCTCCACTATCGTCTTCACATTTAAAGACCTTATTTCAAGGCACCTTTTAAATGCATTGGTATAGTGTGTGTAATATTTTTTCCTTAGATAGTATACCATAAGGATTTTTCTCTATCAACAATATTTTATATATTTTTCTTAGTTTATAATTAAAATATTTTCTTAAAATCCCAAAATATTTTTATTTATATACAAATATTATAAAATACTGTTTACTAATCCCAATAGATAGGCACTAACTATAAATAAAAAACTATAAATAATATTATTATAGTAATTTTTAAAAAATACTTTTCAAAATCATACTATCCTTTTTTTAATTTTTTTATTCATTATAATATTATTTTTTCTTACATACTAAAAAAGATACATAAAAATCAAATATAGATTTTCATGTATCTTTTTTCACATATAATGAATTATTTTATTTTTTTTAATTCTTCAATTAATTTTTCATTTAATATCTTTATATGTGTTCCTTTCATACCAAGAGATCTAGATTCTATAACTCCTGCACTTTCAAATTTTCTTAATGCATTTACTATTACACTTCTTGTAATTCCAACCTTATCTGCAATCTTTGAAGCTATTAATAAACCTTCAGTACCATCTAGCTCATCAAAAATATGTTCTACAGCTTCAAGTTCAGAATAAGATAAAGTACCTATAGCTAATTGAACTACTGCTTTCTTTCTAGTTTCTTCAGCAATTTCATCTTGCTTTGCCTTAAGCATTTCCATCCCTACAATTGTTGCACTATATTCAACTAAAACCAAATCATCTTCTGTGAAAGGATTACCAAATCTAGCTAGAATAAGTGTTCCTAATCTTTCCCTATTTCCTATAATAGGAACTATAGTAGATAGCTTATTCGACATTATACATGTGCTTTCACCTTCTAATACACACAAACCACCATTAGGAACATTAGGTATTGTTTCATTATTTTCTAATAACTTTTCATTATAATCAACTGGAAATCTTCTATCATCTACTACTTTTTTTCTCATTATATCGCATTGAAAATTTTCAGCAAAAGTATAACCTAATATTTTTCCTCTTCTACTAGCAATATATACATTACATTCTAATACGTCACTTAAAACCTTGCATATATCTTCAAATACTACAGGTTCCGTACCTGACTTCTGTAATATCTTATTCAACATTCTTGTTTTTGTTAGTAATGATGCCATGTTCAATAATCCTCCTTGTATAAATCCACATAGATTATCCGTATGTACAAATCTTATATTTAAAATATTCAAATTATTCTATACTATTTCAGTTTAACATAGCGAAAATTTTATTACAACATTTTTTTCATTTCTTCTACATTGTACTTTTTTCGCTTTTAATCACATTAAACTTTTACTTTTAGTATTAATAAATAAACTCTTAAGAAAATATAAGACTATAATTTCTTAAGAGTTTTTAACATTATTTATTTTCTTCTTTATTTTCTTCTTTTTCTATAGGCTTTTTATAACCACATTCTGAATTTGAACATTGTATATAATCCCCAGATTTTTTAGAGTATTTCTTAACCATATAAGAATTACATTCCGGACACTTTTCTGCAACTGGTTCATTCCAGCTAACAAATTTACATTCTGGATATCCTGAACATCCATAGAACTTCTTGCCTCTCTTGCTCTTCTTTACAACTATTTTCTTGCCACATTCAGGACATGGAACATCTAATTCTTCAACTATTGGCTTAACATTCTTACATTCCGGATAACCAGGACATGCTAAGAAGTTTCCATATCTTCCTTTCTTGATAACCATCATTCTTCCACATTTATCACATGGTATATCACTAACCTTATCTTCAATTACTACTTTTGATACTTCTTTTTCCGCCTTATCAATAGCTACTTTTAATGGTTCAAAGAATTCAGCAACTACTTTTCTCCATTCAACGCTACCTTCTTCTACATTATCAAGATTCTTTTCCATCTCAGCTGTAAACTCAACATCTACAATTTGTTCAAAATATTCACTTAATATATTATTAACTATAAATCCTAATTCAGTGGGAACAAGACTTTTCTTTTCTCTTACAACATAATCCCTACTTAAGATTGTTGATATTGTAGGTACATATGTACTAGGTCTACCTATTCCCTTTTCCTCCATAAACTTTACAAAAGAGGCTTCTGTAAATCTAGCAGGTGGCTGAGTGAAATGTTGATTTCCATCAATAGAATGTACTTTTAACTCTTCTCCAACTTCTAAAACAGGTAATTTTACTGATTCCTCTTCTTCCTTTATTTGATAATCATATAATTTCATAAATCCATCAAATTCAACTGTGGAACCACTTGCTTTAAATTTATATTCTCCATTTACTATATCAATAGAGTTAGTATTTAAAATACAAGTTGCCATTTGACTAGCTACAAATCTATTCCATATTAACGAATATAACTTATATTGTTCTGGAGTTAAACTTCCTTTTGCAACTTCTGGTGTTATTTCCACATTTGATGGTCTTATTGCTTCATGAGCATCTTGAATATTTTTCTTTCCTTTATATACACGAGGTTTTTCAGGTAAATATTCTTTTCCATAACTATTTTCTATAAAATCTAAAGCTTTTCCTTGTGCTTCATCAGATATTCTTACAGAATCCGTTCTCATATAAGTAATTAAACCTACTGTACCGAAGCCTTTTACATCTACCCCTTCATATAAAGCTTGTGCTATAGACATTGTTCTTTTTGTCATAAAGTTTAACTTTTTACTAGCATCTTGTTGAAGTGTACTAGTTGTAAAAGGTGGAAGTGGATTCTTTTTCTTAGTACCTTTTTTTATTCCATCAACTATGAATTTTCCATTTGTAATATCTTCTATTATTTTATTAGCTTCTTCTTCAGTAGAAATCTCTATTTTCTTTCCTGATTTAGTTGTAAGCTTTATAGGAATTCGTTTTCTTTCCTTTTTCATCACGCAATCTACAGACCAATATTCTACTGGCACAAATGCTTTTATTTCATTTTCTTTATCACATATAAGTTTTAATGCTGCTGATTGTACTCTACCAGCACTTAAACCCCATTTAACATTTCTCCAAAGAATAGGACTAATCTCATATCCAACTAATCTATCTAATATTCTTCTTGCCTGCTGTGCATCAACTAAATTCAAATTAACTTTTCTAGCTTCTTTAATCGAACCTTTTACAGCCGACTTAGTAATTTCATTAAATACTATTCTACACTCTGCATCTTCTGGAATTTTTAATATATTAGATAAATGCCATGATATTGCTTCACCTTCACGGTCAGGGTCGGTAGCAAGATATACCTTATCTGCCTTTTTAGCTAACTTTTTAAGCTTATCTATAAGCTTTCCTTTACCTCTAATTGTTATGTACTTAGGATTAAAATTATCCTCTGTATCAACTCCTAATTTACTTTTAGGTAAATCTCGCACATGTCCCATTGATGCTTCAACGGTATAATTCTTTCCTAAATATTTTGCAATTGTCTTCGCCTTTGCTGGCGATTCCACTATTACTAAATTTTGACCCATATAAAAAACTCCACAGTAATTATGGAGTCTTCACCCCCTTATAACTCATATAATCTTAGTGTAATAATTGCCAGGTAGGCAAATTATCTCATTTCTAATTTGCATATCAAATAATACATTAAATAATACTTCTCTGTCAATAAAGGACTTATTTACTATATCATCAATATGTACAGGTTCATCTGATACTATCGATAATATTTTCTGCTTAATCGGAGATTTTATTCCATCCTTTTCTTTACATTCTAATTCCAATAATGTGTGTAAGTCTTTCATGTCACAAAATATTTGTGCTCCATCTCTTATAAGCTTATTACATCCATTACTACCCTTAGAATAGATAGAGCCTGGTACTGCCATCACATTCCTACCTTGTTCAATAGCATAATTAGCAGTTATTAAAGATCCACTTCTATCCGAAGCTTCAACAACAATCACCAAATCACTTAATCCACTAATTAATCTATTTCTTCTTGGAAAATTGTATTTTAACGGCGCTACCTTTGGCAAAAATTCCGATATAATCAGTCCATTTTTCTCTATATCTTTAAAAAGAAACCTATTTGAATAAGGATATACAACGTCTATCCCACAACCTAAAACAACAATTGTTTTTCCTTTTTCATAAACAGAAGTAGTATGAGCTACTGAATCTATGCCTTTAGCTCCGCCACTTACGATTGTGATATTATATCCATTTAACTCTTTTGTCAATAGCTTAGTAACCTCTATGCCATAATTTGTACATAACCTAGACCCAACTATAGCTACTATCCTTGTATTAAGCAAACTTATATCACCTTTATAAAATAACCCGTATGGCGGCAATTCTATTTCCTTTAATTTCTCTGGATATTCCTTATCATTTATAGTTATAAATCCAATGTTACTTTCTTTTATATATTCTGATATTTCTTCTGCTTTCTTTAATGCATTTTCTTTATTATATACTTCTTTTCCATTAACTTTAATTTTTTCTTCGAATAAAATCTTTTCAAAATTATCGAAAATTTCTCTTTCATCTGTATATTTCTCAAGTAAATTTAATTTGCTTTTATCATTTATGTTTAACATTAATAACCATATCTTAAATTTCATGAATTGTCCACCCCTTTTTATATAATTTTGCCATTATAATCTTTTCTAAAACTAATAGCTTCTATAACATTTTCTTCTTTTATTTCTTTAGAAGATTCTAAATCTGCTATAGTTCTAGCTACTTTTATTATCTTCCCATAAGATCTTAGGGATGGATTACTATTATTAAAATAATGTTCTAATATTTTTTTACATTTTCTATTTACTTTGCATAATTCAAATATATCCTTACCTTTTATATCAGAATTATAGTTGTATCTAGTTTCCTTCAATCTTTCTCTTTGAATTTCCCTAGCTATTTTTACTTTTTCTCTTATCGTTTCAGCCATAAACTTTTTATTTTTATCATTTAACTCTTCATATTCTACTCTAGGAACATATGTATAAATATCAATTCTATCTTTTAGAGCTTTTGACAACCTTCCTAAATATCTTTCTATTTGCTTTTCTGTACAAGTACACTGATTATTATTCCAATTATTTATTGTATACTTCCCACAAGGACATAAATTAAAGCAGCCTACAAAAATGAAATTTGCCGGTAACACTACATTACCATTTAACCTATTAATATGAACAACCCCATCTTCCATAGGTTCTCTCAGACTTTCTAACACCTCTTTTTTGAACTCTAATAATTCATCTAAAAATAATACACCTTTATTAGCTAAGGTAACCTCACCTGCTTTAAGAGAACGCCCTCCCCCAACCATTGTAGCTGTAGGTGTAGTATGATGTGGTACTCTAAAAGGCCTTTTAACTCTTTTACCACTTTCAAAAAGTCCAGTTAAACTATACATCTTAGCCACCTCTAATTCCTCTTCATAACTAAGAGCTGGTAATAAGGAAGGTAGTGCTTTTGCTAACATTGTTTTTCCAACGCCAGTAGACCCATATAAAATTATATTATGATTTCCTGCAGCAGCGATTTCTAATGCTCTTTTTGAACTTTCTTGGCCGATTATATTATCTAAATTATTATCTTCACAACTTTCTTTAAGAGTTAACTGACTTAAATCAAAAGGCAATACATCTTCATAATTAATAAAAGAAACTACCTCCCTTAAAGAACTAAAAGGATAATATTTTGGTTTATCAAAATAAGCACATTCACCTATATTACCATAAGGAAATACAAACCTTTCAAATTTTTCTTCCACTCCTTGCAACACTATAGGTAGTGTACCTCTAACACACTTTAAATCTCCACTTAAAGAAAGCTCTCCAAAGAACACATAATCCTCTAAATCAGTCTGTTTTATCTGCCTAGTTTCCATAAGTATACCTAATGCAATTGGTAAATCTAAAAGAGAACCTACTTTTCTCACATCAGCGGGAGCCAAATTAATGGTTATCCTTCCTAATGGAAATTCAAATCCACTATTAATTATTGCTGACCTAACTCTTTCCCTAGCTTCTCTTATAGATGCATCCGGTAATCCTACAATAGTAAAGCTAGGCATTCCTCTATTAATATCAACCTCAACCTCTGTTAGAATTCCTTGAAATTCCCAGTAAGTTGCACTATATATTTTTACTGCCATTTTCATCACCCTTATAGATTATTACCATACATTCAATAATTAATCATAGAAAGATTATTTATCTTAATTTATGTCAATATTACAAAATAAATCAAGAAAGTAGGTTTTTATATGAAGCTTTATAATAAAAATATAGGAAATTACGGAGAAGATATCGCTACAAGTTACCTTTTGTCAAAAAAGCACAAAATTCTTTCAAGAAATTTCAAAAGTAAAAAAGGTGAAGTAGACATAATTTCACTCATTAATAAAACGCTAATTTTTACAGAAGTTAAAAGTAGATATAATTACAATTTTGGCGCACCTTTAGAGTCTGTTTCCTTTTCAAAAATTAATAGAATTAAATCAGCCGCCTCTTATTATATCTATAAAAATAGGCTATTCAATATAAATGTAAGATTTGATATTATAGAAATATATTTTAATTACTATAATAATGAATATAAGATTAATCATATAGAAAATGTAATTTAATTATGTACTTTTTTAGACATAAAAAAGCCTTAATATATTGTTCGAGAAAGTTTCAAAGCTTAATATATTAAGGCTTAATTTTTTATAAAATTTTAGTTAAAAAACTTCTTCTATGAATTTCACAAGGACCATATTCTTTAAGTCCTTCTAAATGTTTAGTAGTGCCATATCCTGCATTATCCTCAAAATTATAATGTGTATATTTTTTAGCATATTCTTTCATTAAATTATCTCTATATACCTTTGCTATTATAGAAGCTGCTGCAATACTAGCACTCTTTGTATCTCCCTTTATAACAAATTTATTTTCAAATTTAATATTTTTTACTAAATACCCATCAGATAAAACAAGATCCGGTTTTATACTTAAGTTATTGCAAGAATCTAAAAAAACTTTATTATTGCAGTAAGCTATACCATCTCTATCAATTTCTTCGTGAGAACACTCAGCAATATGATAAGCTACTGCTTTTTCTTTAATAAGAATAGCTAGTTCTTCTCTACGTTTTTCAGAAAGCTTCTTAGAGTCATTTAAACCTAATATAAGCTCGTCATCTAATATATCTTCATCTAATATAACCGCACATGCAACTATAGGGCCTGCCAGAGGTCCTCTTCCTACCTCATCAACACCTGCTATGTATTTATAATTTCCAAAGCTCTTATCAAAGTCATACATGCCCTTAACCCTATTTATTTCTTTTATAAATTTAGCTTTATTCTTTTGAAGTCTTTCTCCTAAAGACATTACATTCTTTCTTCTGTCTCCCTTTAAAACTTCAATTAACTTTGATAAATTTTCATTATTATACTCTTTGTCTATTCTTATTTCATCAACATATATCTTAATATCTTTATAACTCAAAGAACCTATATCCTTATTTAATAACTCCAATACAAACACCTCTTTTATGGACGCTCTAATGTAATCTTTCCTATTTTTCCGCCTCTAAATTCATCTAATAAAATAACAGCTATTCTATTATAATCAATTTCTCTTCCCTTCATTATGCAACCTCTCTTTAAAGCTATTGCATCTAAAGTTTCAAGTGGATTTTCAAAAACTTGTTCTATTTTATATCTTTCCATAAGCTTTTCTGGATAAAAGGTTTGTAATCTTTCTACAAGTTTATAAGCTAACTCTTCAATATCCATAATTTCATCTTTTATAGCTCCTGTGAAAGCTAAGTTTAATGCCGTTTCATCATCTTCAAACTTAGGCCATAGTACTCCTGGAGTATCTAATAATTCTATTCCTAAAGATGTTTTTATCCATTGCTTACTCTTTGTAACCCCTGGTCTATCTCCTGTCTTAGCTATAGTATTTCTAGCCATTTTATTTATAAATGTAGATTTACCACAGTTAGGTATACCAACAACCATTACTCTTGTAGTTATTTTAACCATACCTTTAGCTTTAAGTCTATCATGTTTTTCTTTTAATAATTCCATTAAAGCTGGTTTAATAGCATTAGTTCCAATACCTTTTAAACAGTTTACTTCTAATACCTTTACATGGTCATTAGATAAATGTTTTATCCAGTTGTTTGTTATATTCTTTTCTGTTAAGTCACATTTATTTAAAAGTATTATTCTTGGTTTATTTCCTACTAATTTATCAATATCAGGATTTGCAGAACTTCTTGGTATTCTTGAATCTCTAATTTCAATTACTGCGTCTACTAATTTTAAGTTTTCCTTTATTTCTCTCTGAGTCTTTCTCATATGACCAGGGAACCAGTTAATAGCCATAAATTGCTACCTCCTCTATTGTATGATAAAAAGGCTGCATCAAAATGAAACAACATTTGATGCAGCCCCTCAAAAATTATAATTATCTTAATAATTCTTTAACCTTAGCAGCCTTACCTACTCTATCTCTTAAGTAGTATAATTTAGCTCTTCTTACTTTACCTCTTCTAGTAACTTCGATCTTTTCGATGATTGGAGCATTCATTGGGAATGTTCTTTCAACACCAGTTCCATAAGCAACTCTTCTTACAGTGAAAGTTTCTCTTAAACCACCGTTTTGTTTCTTAATAACTGTTCCTTCGAAAGCTTGAACTCTTTCTCTGTTACCTTCTTTTATTTTAACGTGTACTCTTACGTTATCTCCAACGTTAAAGCTTGGTAAATCAGTTCTGATTTGTTCTTGTTCTATTTGTCTTAATATTTCGTTCATTGTGCATTCCTCCTTAATTAAATTTTGACGTTCATACCGAAGCCTATGTTCAGTAGAGGACCGCCGGTACTAGCACGAATCTTATTTTAACATAGCGTTTTACATAATGCAAGTATTTATTCTATAACTTATTATCTTTAAGTATTTTTATGTCTTCTTTTGTAAGCTCTACTTTTTTATATAAATCTTTTCTTCTTTCCTTAGTTATTAAAAGAGATTGCTTCCTTCTCCACTTTCTAATGTTCTCATGATGTCCTGATAATAATACCTTAGGAACTTTATCTCCTTCAAACTCTTCTGGTCTAGTATATTGTGGATATTCCAAAAGTCCATCAGAATAAGATTCATCCATAAAACTTTCTTCTTTTCCAAGCACTCCTGGTACAAGCCTTAAAATAGAATCAATTACAGGAATTGCTGCCATTTCTCCACCTGTCAAAACAAAATCGCCTAAAGATATTTCCATATCTATATGTTTATAAACTCTTTCGTCTATTCCTTCATAATGACCACATATAAATATTAATTCTTTTTCTTTAGAAAGTTCACTTGCCATCTTTTGATTGAAAGTTTTACCTCGAGGTCCTAAAAATATAACTTTACCTTTATTATATTCCCTGCAAGCTCTTATAGAATCTACTATAGGTTGTGGCGCCATTACCATACCTGCACCACCACCATAAGGATAATCATCAACTTTCTTATGCTTGTTAAGAGTATAATCTCTTATATTTATATAATCTAAAGAAACTAGGTTATTCTCTTGTGCTCTTCCTATAATAGAATTATTAAATATAGAAAACATCTCCGGAAAAAGAGTTAACACACTAATCTTCATCAGACCATACTCCTACTGGTGATATTATTATTTTCTTTTCTTCTATATTAATATCTAATACTATATCAGGAAGAACTGGTATTAATAATTGTTTAGGTTCTTTAATCCAATATACGTCATTATTTTTAGTTTCGATTACATCAAAAATCTTACCTAAATTTTTACCTTCAGTATCAAAAACTGTACAACCTATTAAATCCACAACATAATAAGTACCTTCTTCTAATTCTGGCTCTCCATCTCTTGGAACTTTTATATATTTATTCTTAAAAGTTTCAGCTGTATTAATATCTTCAATTCCTTCAAGCTTAAGAATAACTCTATCTTTTTGGAATTTTACACCTAGTATCTCCATCCACTTATCTTCAACTAATACCTTGCCGTATCTTTTAAAGTTTTCTGGATTATCTGTAAGAGAAATAACTTTAACCTCACCCTTAATTCCATGAGTGTTAACTATTTGTCCTACCTTAAAAAATTCATTACTCATTAAATGGCACCTCTACTTTTAAATGAATGTACAAAAAGAGTTAGGTAACACCTAACTCTTTATTTAGATTATTTCTAATACTACTTTTTTTTCTGCTTTTACTGCTGCAGCCTTTACTACGGATCTTATAGCTTTCGCTATTCTTCCTTTTTTGCCAATTACTTTACCCATGTCTTCTTTAGCCACCTTAAGTTCAAGTAAGATAAAATCTTCTTTAGAAGTTTCACTAACTTCAACTTGATTTGGCTCATCAACAAGAGTCTTGGCTATTATCTCAACTAATTCTTTCATGTAACTCCTGTAAATAAATTTTATTTACAGTACTCACCTCCAAAAATTACTTGTTAAGGCCTGCTTGATCGAAAAGTCTCTTAACTACATCTGTAGGTTGAGCACCCTTCTTTAGCCATTCAGTAGCTTTTTCTTCGTTTACTTTAACTTCAACTGGTTTAACAACTGGGTTATAGTATCCGATTTCTTCGATGAATCTACCATCTCTTGGGCTTCTTGAATCAGCAACTACTATTCTGTAGAAAGGAGCTTTCTTAGCACCCATTCTTCTAAGTCTTATCTTTACTGCCATGTTTTTCACCTCCTTCAAAGGTTAAAATATCTATTTAGCTCATAAAAGGCATTTTACCAAATAATCCTTTTTTAGATTTCTTAGTTAATGATTTTACTTGTTTCATGTTCTTTCTCATCATTTCATAGCCTTTAATAAGTTTGTTAACTTCTTGTATTGTTGTACCTGCACCTAGGGCAATTCTCTTCTTTCTAGAAGATGAATTTATAACTAAGGAAGGATTTCTTCTTTCCTTAAGTGTCATAGAATAAATGATTGCCTCTGTTTTAGCTAATTGCTTTTGGCTCTTTTCAGTGTCTATTTGTCCTAAAGCTTGTGAATCTAATCCTGGAATCTGTGGCATCATCTCTAAAATCTTATTTAGAGGTCCAAGCTTTCTCATTTGTTCCATAGCTGTTAGGTAATCTTCAAAATTCAACTCTGCGTCTATCATCTTTTTAGTAAGTTCTTGAGCTTCTTTTTCATCTATAGCTTCTTGAGCTTTTTCTATTAAAGATAATACATCACCCATACCAAGAATTCTTGAAGCCATTCTCTCTGGATGGAACACCTCAAAGTCATTCATCTTTTCACCAACACCAATATATTTTATTGGCTTTTCAGTAATGCTTCTTATTGATAATGCAGCACCACCTCTTGTATCACCATCTAACTTAGTTAAGATAACACCTGATACATCAAGTTCATTATTAAAACTTTCTGCAACATTTACTGCATCTTGACCAGTCATTGAATCTACAACTAATAAAATTTCATTTGGATTAGTTGCTTCTTTTACATCTTTAAGCTCTTGCATAAGATTTTCATCTATATGAAGTCTACCAGCTGTATCTATTATTACAACATTATTTCCATTTTCTCTTGCATGCTTTATAGCTGCTTTAGAAATATCCACTGGTGATACCTTATCTCCCATGGAGAATACAGGTATATCTATTTGTTTCCCAACAACCTCTAATTGCTTTATAGCTGCTGGTCTATATATATCACAAGCTACAAGTAATGGCTTTTTATTATTCTTTCTAAGCTGCAACGCAAGTTTACCACACATTGTTGTTTTACCTGCACCTTGAAGTCCTACAAGCATAATAACTGTAGGTCCAACGCTTGAATAATTAATTTTACTTTCGCTTCCACCCATAAGATCAGTAAGTTCTTCATTAACTATCTTTACAACTTGTTGTCCTGGTGTTAAACTTTCTAAAACATCTCCACCAACACATTTAGCACTTACATTCTTCACGAATGTTTTTACTACTTTATAGTTAACGTCTGCTTCTAATAACGCAAGCTTTACTTCTCTCATAGCTTCTTTAATATCTTTTTCTGTAAGCTTCCCTTTACCTCTTAATTTCTTTAAGGTACCTTGAAGCTTTTCTGCTAATCCCTCAAAAGCCATATTAAACCTCCTAATTAATATAAATCTTCCAATGTACTTTTCATAGTATCATATTCTTCATCATTTATGGAATACATACTTTTTAAGTTTTCTAAAAAATCTATAATTTTATTTTCTCGATTTATACTCTTTTGAAGTAAGTTAAGCTTACTCTCATAGGATAACAGTAATTTATCACATCTCTTTATCAAATCATGGATAGCTTGACGGCTTGTGTTATTCAGTTCAGCTATTTCAGCTAAGGATAAATCCTCATTATAATAAAGCTCCATAATGTTACGTTGTTTTTCTGTTAATAATGAGCTATAAAAATCCATTAACAACGAAATTTCAACTCTATCTTCCATAATAATCACCTTACCCACAAAAGGTATAATATCAGAATTGTTTATGGGTGTCAAGTATTTTTACTTAACACCTATATATTTTTTTATTTTTATATTTAACTGCACTATATTAAAGCCTCAGCAAAGCTTTCTGCGTCAAATTCTTGTAAGTCATCTACACCTTCTCCAACACCTATATATCTAACAGGTATATTTAATGTTTGTTTTATAGATATAACTACACCACCTTTAGCAGTACCATCTAACTTAGTTAGTATAATTCCATCTATAGGGCAAGCCTCCATGAATTGTTTAGCTTGGATAACTGCATTTTGACCTGTAGTTCCATCTAGAACTAATAAAGTTTCCTTATTTTCTGCACCATATTCTCTATCAATTATTCTATTAATTTTTTCTAGCTCATTCATTAAATTTTTCTTATTATGAAGTCTACCTGCTGTATCACAAATTAATAAATCTACTTTTCTAGATTTAGCTGCTTGAATAGCATCAAATACTACTGCTGCTGGATCTGAACCTTCACCATGTTTAACTATATCTACACCAGCACGATTACTCCATACATCTAATTGATCTATTGCTGCTGCTCTAAAAGTATCTGCTGCTGCTAATAAAACCTTTTTTCCTTCAGCCTTATTCTTAGCAGCAAGTTTTCCTATTGATGTAGTTTTCCCAACACCATTTACACCTATAACAAGAAGAACCTTCTTTTGCTCTCTTTCTTCTTTAGTTGTAGTTTCACCTTCTAGCATAATCTCTTTAATAACAGCTTTTAATGCAGGCATAACCTCTTCTGTATCATTAATTTTTTCTTTTCTAATCTTAGCTTTTAATCTTTCTATGATTTCCATAGTAGTTTCCATACCTATATCAGACATTATAAGTATTTCTTCTAATTCTTCATATAAATCATCATCAATAGTTATAGCTATTTTTAAAGCTTCATTTATTTTATCTGTTAATCCATCTCTAGTTTTAGTTAATCCTTTTTTTAATTTATCAAATATATTTCCAAACATAATATATCACTCCTATTAATTCTTAGTTAAATCTACTGAGACCACCTTAGATACACCTTTTTCTTCCATAGTAACACCATACATAACATCACTAGCTTCCATTGTACCTTTTCTATGAGTAATTACTATAAATTGAATATTCTTAGAAAATTCCTTTAAGAATTCAGCATATCTATAAACATTAGCATCATCTAAGGCCGCTTCTATTTCATCTAATATACAAAATGGTGTTGGTTTCATCTTTAATATAGCAAATAATAATGCAATTGCTGAAAGAACCTTTTCTCCCCCTGACATTAGATTAATATTTTGAAGTTTCTTACCTGGTGGTTCAACATTTATATCTATATTAGCTGTAAGCTCATCACCTTCAGATAATATAAGTTCTGCACTACCACCTTTAAATAAATCTATAAAAGTTTCATTGAAATTTTTATTAAGTATTTTAAAGTTTTCTTTAAACAAAACCTTCATCTTTTCAGTCATTTCACTAATAACTTCTAAAAGTTCTGCCTTAGCTTTCTCCAAATCTTGCTCTTGAGTAAACATAAATTCATACTTTTCTTTAATTTCTTCATATTCTTCAATAGCAGCAAGGTTTACTACACCTAAAGCTGAAACCTTCTTCTTTAAGGAAGAAATAGATTCTTTAAATTCATTAACATCATCTACGTCAACAGCTATTTCCTTTGCCTCAGCTAATGTTAAATCCAACTCTTCGTTTAATTTAGTATAAAGATTTTCCTTCTCCATTTCGCTTTTAGCCTTTTGGATTTCCTTTTTATTAAGGTCACCCTCTTCTTTGCTTATTATATCTGAAACTTCTGCAATTACGCTATCCTTTAACCTGAATTCTTCCTTAAGTTTTTCTCTTTTAACTTCATCTTCTTTAAAGCCTTCTTCTAAAACACCTAATCTAACTTCTAAATTTTTGATAGATTCTTGTTTAAGATTAATACTATTTTCAAAATCCACAATAGAACTTTTATTCATTTCATTTTCAGAATTTAATTCTTGAATTTTTAAATTACTTTCATTAATAGAACCTTCAATTCTTGAAACATCTTGAGACTTACTTACTAATATTTCATAAATTGCAGCCTTATTAACCTTTAATTCAGTTAATCTTTCTCTAGCTGTATCCACTTTAACTCTAGATTCTTTTAATAAATTATCAATCTCTAAATTCTTTTGCTTATTAATATTTTTTTGTTCGTCTAAATTAATAAGTTCTTCTTTTTTCTCCTCTAAAGATTTTGTAAGAAGCTCTATTTCATTTTCATCTTTCTTAATTTCATTTTTAGTAATATCAATGCTACGAGATAACTTTTCTGTTTCATTCTTTAAAGCCACTATTTCACTTTCGTTTTTAGCAACTTCTATATTCTTAGAATGTATTTCATCTCTATCATTTAAATTTTCTTCATCTAAGGATTTAAATTCTTCCTTCAAAGCTTTAAACTCTTCAAGAAGTTTCTTCATTTCTTCTTGTTTTATCTCAAGCTTTTTAACCAATTCCTCTATCTCTCTTTTTCTACCAAGGATATTATTATTCTTACCATGAATACTTCCCCCAGTTAAAGCTCCTCCTGGTGCAATTATTTCACCTGACAAAGTTACAATTCTATAATTATTATTCCCCTTTTTAGATATTGCTAAAGCAGAGTCCATATCTTTGGCCACTATAGTTCTACCCAAAAGATTATTTATAGCTTTTTCATATTTTTCAGGAAACTCAATAACTTCAGATGCTATTCCTATATATCCATCCATAGATTTAATAGAGTTATCTATATTAAGCTTAGTTCCTCTAATATTATTTAAAGGAAGAAAAGTAGCTCTACCCAACTTATTTTTCTTTAAATAATTTATTAAATTTTTAGCTATTTGTTCATTTTCAGTTATAATATTAGAAATACCTGCACCTAAAGCTATTTCTATTGCAGTTTCATATTCTTTATTAACTTTAAATATTTCACCTACTACTTTAGTACCCTCAGCATTAGGAGTCATTTTTTTATCTATTCTTTCCATTAAAACTTTTACTGATCTATTGTAACCTTCATAATGTTTTTCAATATTAGATAAAACATTTTTACTAGCTTCAATTTCATTAATATTTTTATTAGCTGCTTTTATTTCATTATCTTTTCTAGAAATATTTCCACTTATAGCTGCCATCTTTCTTTTTCTATCAATGATTTTAACTTCTAAATTTTTAACTTCGCTTCTAATTACCTCTAGCTTTTTCTTTAAACCATCTAAAGTTGCAAGATTTATCTTAACATTTCCTTCGCTAGATATTAAAGAAACCTTAGTTAACTCTATTTTTTCTTTTTTAGATTTTAAATCATTTTCAATTAATGCAATACTACTAGTAATTTCAGAGTTTCCTTTTAATAATTCCATCTCTTCATTTTGTAATTTCTTAATAGTATCTTCAAATTCTAATATTTTTTCTAAGGAATCCGAACTATTATATTCTAATTCTTTTATTTCATCTTCCTTATCCTTTTGCTCTCTTTCTTTAAGTTCTAATTCCCTTTTAGCAATAACTAACTCTTCTTCAAAAGCTGAAATTTTCTTTTTAATTTCTTCTAAAGAAATTAGATTCTTCTCCATTAAAGCAGTAGTATTTTTTATTCTTTCTTTATAAATCTCAATATCATTTGCTATATTGGAAATTTCCTCTTTCTTATTATAGTATTCACCTTTATCTTCAGAACTTTTCTTATTTAGAGCTTCTATTTTAGATTCTAAAACTCTTAAAATTTCCTTATCCTCTAAAAGCTTTTTCTTCTTTCTATTTAAATCATCTTCCCTTAAAGCAACATCTTTAACAAAAGACTCTAATGTATTTTCTATATTATTTATATTATGTACTAATATAGAAACTTCTTTTTCCTTTAAGTCATCTGCTATTTCTTTATACTTTAAAGCCTTTTCTCTCTCTATTCTTAACGGTTCCAACCTTTCTTCATAAGTAGATATAATATCTCTTATTCTGACAAGATTATTATCTGTATTACTTAACTTTTTCTCAGCTTCTTCTTTTCTAGATTTATATTTAACTATACCTGCTGCCTCTTCTAAAAGAGCTCTTCTTTCTTCTGGTTTTCCACTTAATATAGCTTCTATCTTTCCTTGTCCTATTAACGAATACCCTTCCTTACCTATACCGGTATCCATAAATAATTGAGTAATATCTTTCAATCTACATTTAGTACCATTAATTAGATATTCTGTTTCACCAGATCTAAAAATTCTTCTAGAAACAGTAACTTCATTATACTCAGTAGATAAACTTCCATCTTCATTATCAAGAGTTAAGGAAACTTGTGCTAGTCCTACAGGTTTTCTAAATTGAGTACCTGCAAAAATAACATCCTCCATTTTTCCTCCTCTTAAAGTTTTTACACTTTGCTCTCCTAAAACCCATCTAACAGAGTCTGATATATTACTTTTTCCACTTCCGTTGGGTCCAACAACTGCTGTCACACCTTTTTTAAACTTTAACTCTGTTTTGTCTGCAAAAGATTTAAAGCCTCTAATTTCAAGAGATTTTAAAAACAAACCATTCACTCCTTATTTAAAAAAATATATTTGGAATCATTCCAATTACAAAAACAATTAACATTATAATGGCAAGAATATACACTACCTTGTCTCTAGTTTTCTTTCTCACTTCTATCACTCCATTCTCATAATCTAAGTTTATAGTAAAACAATATTATTTTCAATTCGTAAAATATAAAAAGTGGCTTCGCCACGCTTCTAAATATTCCTTTTTAAAACATATTTTTTATTTAAGCTTTAAGGTTCTGCTGTGGCACTATAATTTTATTTTTAACGTCTTAGCTTCTTTGATACCTCTAAAGCCTGTAATTATAAAGCTTCCCGTTTTTTGATTTTATACTTTCATAGACGTTAAAAAAGCCGCCTAAAATAATATTAAAATTATTCTAAGCAGCTTAACTTTTTTATTATTTACTATATCGCTTCTACTACAAGACTTCCTCTTGGAATATCTTCACTAGCTTCTACTTTTAATTCGTATCCTTCAGCTAATAACTTATTAAAATAATATTTTTTATTAGCATACAATTTACTTATATCTCTGCTATTAATTTTAATAACAGCTTTACATGGAGAATTAAGATCTTCTCTTATTTTATCAGCTAATATACTTCCCTCTACTAATTCTCTAAAAGCTGGATGGAATGGACCTGCCACAACATCTTTACCTTCAGCGATTTCATCAGTAGGTTGAAGACCTATTCTAATAACATTTACTTTTTCATTGGTATACATTTTATATAGTTTCTTGCATATTTCTACTGCTTCATCTAAGGTATAAGGAATATAATCTCCTTTATTATACATAACCTCCATAGGTGTATCCTTAATTACAAGAGATGGATATAATCTGCATATATCAGGTTTCATCTCTAAAGATCTTTCAACAGTTAATACATCCCTTTCAAAGGTATCCTTAGGTAATCCTGGCATTATTTGATGTCCCAATGTTATTCCATACTCTTTAATAAGCCTAGAAGCTTCTTCAACATCCTTGGAAGTATGTCCCCTACCAGATGCTATTAATACTTCATCTACTAAAGACTGTACCCCTAACTCTATTATATCTACCTTATATTCTTTTAAATAAGATAATATATAATCATTTATGTAATCCGGCCTAGTAGACATCCTAATCTTATCTATTAACCCCTTATTCTTATACTCTAAAGCAACACTTAAAAGTTCTCTTTGTTTTTCTTCTCTAATACCTGTAAAAGTACCTCCAAAAAATGAGATTTCTACAGTTGCTTCTTTATTATTTATTGTACTTAAGTATTCATCAACTATATTATATACAGTACTAGCTGTAACTTTTTCCTTCACGCCAGTTATCCTATCTTGATTACAAAACACGCAATCATGAGGACAACCTTCATGAGGTACAAAGATAGGTATAATATAATAATTTTTACTCATCAATAACCTCCAGTTTCTTTAGTGCTTCTTTTGCTGCATTTTGTTCTGCTTCTTTTTTACTATAACCTGAACCTTCACCTAATTTCTTATCTGAAACTAGTACATTAACATAGAATTTTCTATGATGAGGTGGTCCTTCATATTTCACTAATTCATAATCAATATTAACCTCACCATTAATTTGTAAATGTTCTTGAAGCTTAGTTTTAAAGTCTAAAATTATTTTATTCTTTATAGCTTTACTTATTATATTTTTAAACTCTCTTAAAATGAAATTATCCGCTACTTCTATTCCTTGATCTAAATATATAGCTGCAATAAGAGCTTCAACAGCATCAGCTTGTATAGATTTTCTTTCTCTACCACCTGTTAATTCTTCACCCTTACTCATTCTTATAAACTTACCTAATTCTAATCTTTTAGCAACAGAATATAATGAATTTTCACATACTATTAAACTTCTTAATTTAGTAAGTTCTCCTTCAGACTTTTCTTTGAAATTACTAAATAAATATTTAGTTATACTTAACTGTAAGACAGAGTCTCCTAAAAACTCTAGTCTTTCATTATAATACCCATCCTTAAATTGTTTAGCATAAGAGCTATGCGTCAAAGCTGTTTTTATTAAATTCTCATTGCTAAACTTTATTCCTATTAAATCCTCTACTTTAGTATAATTAAAGTTTCTCATTCTTACTCTCCTCTTAAGTCTATTCTTCAATTTTTAGAAAAACTCTAATAAATTCAAGGATAGACTAACAAAATTAAAATCCCGCTAATCTTGCGGGATTATATTATTCTTCATGATGTGCTTTTACGTAATTCACTACATCTCCAACTGTTGTAAATCCTTCAACATCTTCATCTGGAATTTCTAATTCTAATTCATCTTCTAATGCCATTACAAGTTCAACAATATCTAAAGAATCTGCATTTAAATCCTCTACAAATGATGACTCTAATGTTATATCATCAACGTTAATGCTTAATTTATCAGCAACAATTTCTTGTATCTTTTCAAACATCATATCCACCTCCAAAGTTCTTTCAATTAGATAATAGTATATATACATATATTCGTCAATATAACTTTCAAAAAAAATAGATAGATTACTTATCTTTTTCTATTTCAGTTTTTATTTTATCCAAAATACCTTTATCACTAAATATTTTTGTTTGTCTTATAGCATTTTTAAATGCTTTTCCATCTGAACTTCCATGAGCTTTTATGCAAATACCATCTACTCCTAAGAAAGGTGCTCCACCCACTTCCTTATAATCAAATTTCACCATTAAACTTTTTATAGCAGGTTTTAGTAATAGAGCTCCTACCTTTGATAGTACTGACGAAGAGTATATTGCATCTTTTATCATTCCAAGTATTGCAGAAGCACTTCCTTCATACATTTTTAATACTGTATTCCCAACAAATCCATCAGTTACCAGCACATTAACCTCACCTTTAGGAATATCTCTTGGTTCAACATTTCCTACGAAGTTAAAGTCTTCTTCTTTTAATAACTGATAAGTAGCTTTAGTTAACTCATTACCTTTTTCTTCTTCTGCACCTATATTAACTAATCCCACTGAAGTATTCTTTGTTCCGAATACAGATTCATAATATATCTTACCCATCTTTGCAAATTGAACAAGATATTGTGGTTTACAATCTACATTTGCACCACTATCAACTACCATAAATTTGCCATGTCTTCCTGGCATTATAGGAGATAACGCTGGTCTTTCTACTCCTTTTATTCTACCTACAATTAAAGTACATCCTGCTAAAAAAGCACCTGTACTTCCAGCAGATATAATCCCTTCACATTCGCCAGTTTTTACTAAATTTAATGCTTTTACTATAGATGAATCTTTTTTTCTTCTTAAAGCCATTACAGGATGCTCATTAGTTGAGATAACCTCTTTTGCATCAATTATTTTTACCCTTTCTTTAGGATAATCATATTTTGAAAGTTCTGCTTCAATTTGATCTTGTGGACCTGTTATATACATTTCAATATCTTCATATTCTTTTAATGCTTGAACTACACCATCAACAACTGCTTGTGGTGCATTATCTCCACCCATACCGTCTATAGCTATTTTCATCATATTCTCTCCTTTTTTTATATATAAAAGAAAAGAAAGTCATAAGACTTTCTTTATTCTTCAGTTACTACTACTTCTTTAGCTTTGTAGTACCCACAGTTTTTACATACTCTGTGAGCTAATTTTGCTTCGTGACATTGTGGACACTCAACTATACCTGGTAAGCTCATCTTCATAGTTTGAGCTCTTCTTGAATCTCTTCTTGCTTTATATGTTTTTCTTGCTGGATTTCCCATGCTTACACCTCCTTATTATTTAACAACGCCTTTAGACCTTCGAATCTAAAATCATAATCTTCGTTGTTACAGCTGCAAACTTCTTTATTTAAGTTAGCTCCACAGCTTTGACAAAGTCCCTTACAATTTTCCTTGCAAAGTCTCTTTATAGGCAAGGTTGAAACTATCGAATTTTTAACAATTTCAGTGATGTCTAGAACATCATCATTTACAAATGATATTTCATCATCTTCTTTAAGAACTTCCATATCTTTTGTAAACCTTTCTTCTATATCAATATCTATTGGATAGGAAAAGGCCTCTAGGCACCTAGAACAATTAAGTTCTAACTCACATTTAATATGTGCTTTTATAACTACAACTTCTCCTTCTGATGTAACTATACCTGAAACATCTACTGCAGAAATTGGTTTTATTTTATCACCTTCAAAATAGAAAGGTTCTAAATCTAATGTGTAGGAAATACTTTTTTTTCTTTCTCTTTTAGAGATTAAATCTGAAAATCGTATCTTCATAAAAACGACTCAATCAGAGCCTTTTTCACTCCTTAACTAAAATATTTACTGAACAAACACAATTTATTATATAAAGCCCTTAAAAAAATGTCAAGAACTTATTTTAATAATTCTTCTGTTTCCTTAGCTATCATTAATTCTTCGTTAGTTGGTATTACATATACCTTAACTTTTGAATCATCAGTTGATATTAGTGCTGTTTCACCCATTACATTGTTTCTTTCTTTATCTAAAACAACACCTAAGAACTCAAGTCCTTCTAATATATCGATTCTTGTTTCCCAAGAATTTTCTCCGATACCAGCTGTAAATACTATTACATCAAGTCCACCCATAGCTGCAGCATAAGCTCCTATTTGTGTTTTTATCTTATAAGCGTACATATCTAAAGCAAGTTGTGCTTTCTTATCACCTTTCTTATAAGCAGCTTCTTTAATATCTCTTAAATCTGAGCTTATACCAGTTAAACCATAAACTCCTGATTTTTTGTTTAATATTTCATTTACTTCTTCAGCAGAATGTCCTAATTCTTTTATTAAATATGTTACAACAGCTGGATCAATGCTTCCTGATCTACTTCCCATTATAACACCATCAAGTGGAGTGAATCCCATTGTAGTATCTATTGATATACCATCCTTAATAGCAGTAACACTTGCTCCATTTCCTATATGGCAACTTACTATCTTTAAGTCTTTTACATCTTTACCCATTACTCTAGCAACTTCTCTTGAAACATACTTGTGGCTAGTTCCGTGGAAACCATATTTT
Organism: Clostridium sp.; assembly: GCA_015058405.1. GTDB lineage: Bacteria > Bacillota > Clostridia > Clostridiales > Clostridiaceae > Clostridium. The sequence goes on along the minus strand of SVCL01000129.1, from coordinate 6,491 downwards.
CTAATGTGATTCTTTTCATAGAATTCATTTGGTATAGCATAACGATATGCTCTTTCTGGCATAGTACCATGGAAAGCAGTATCAAATACAACTGACATAGGAGTATTTGGCATAAGAGCTTTACATGCTTCTATTCCCTTTAAACTTGGTCCATTATGTAATGGTGCTAACTTTATACATTCTTCTATATCAGCCATTACTTGATCATCAACTAATACTGATTTAGAGTACTTTTCTCCACCGTGAACTATTCTATGTCCTACAGCTGAAATTTCATCCATAGATTTAAGAACACCATGTTCTGAATCCATTAAAGCATTAATAACATGTTGCATACCTGCTTTGTGATCTGCCATATCTTCTTCTATTTTAAACTTTTCACCATTTACTTTTTGAACTAAACTTGAACCAGCTAAGCCAATTCTTTCAACTAACCCTTGTGCTAGTGTTTTTTCATTTTCCATATTTATAAGTTGATACTTAATTGATGAACTTCCACAATTAATTACTAATACTTTCATTGAGTAATTCCCTCCCATTTTTAATCTTACCTTAATATTGTATACTTTTTATCGTAAAATACCAATTTAATATTTATACTTTTTATTATTTTATACAATTAGACAATAGTAACACACTTTTTTTAATATTTCATTATATTTATAATGTTTTTTTTGTTAAATTGCACATAAATAGCTGGCAATATTTTACCAGCTATTTATCATCATATAATATTAAAACTATTTTGTAGCTTGAGCTTGAACAGCAGTTATTGCTACAACCTTTATTATATCTTCGTAGCTGCATCCTCTTGATAAGTCATTTATTGGTTTTGCAAAACCTTGACAGATAGGTCCAATAGCTTCAGCATTAGCAAATCTTTGAACTAATTTATAACCTATGTTTCCTGCTTGTAAATCTGGGAATACTAATACGTTAGCATTTCCTGCAACTTTACTATTTGGAGCCTTTTGGCTTGCTACCTTTTGTACTATAGCAGCATCTAATTGTAATTCTCCATCTATTGCAAGATCAGGTCTTAATTCTTTTGCTTTTTCAGTTGCATTTCTAACTTTTTGTACTAATTCACCATCAGCACTTCCCATAGTTGAGAATGAAAGCATAGCAACCTTTGGTTCAACCTTACAAAGATTTTTAGCAGTTTCAGCAGTTGCTATAGCAATTGTAGCTAATTGATCTTCATTAGGATTTGGATTTACTGCACAGTCAGAGAATAATAACATTCCGTCTTCTCCATACTTAGAGCCTGGTACTAACATTATAAAGAAACTTGATACACAAGATACTCCTGGAGCAGTCTTTATAATTTGTAATCCTGGTCTTAATAAATCTCCTGTTGTGTGAACAGCTCCTGATACCATACCATCAGCATCATCTAATTTAACCATCATTGTTCCAAAATAAAGAGGATCTCTAACTATTTTATCAGCTTTTTCCATAGTCATCCCTTTATTTTTTCTTAATTCATAAAAGCTTTCTATATAAACATTTAATCTATCTGATTCATTTGGATCTATAATTTCTATATTACTTAAATCTACATCTAATTCCTTAGCCTTGTTTAATATTTCTTCTTCATTACCTATTAATACAGGAAAAGCATATCCTTCTTTTGCAATATGAGAAGAAGCGATTATTGTTCTTTCCTCATTACCTTCTGGAAGAACTATTCTTTTCTTGTCTTGTTTTGCTGTTTCAAAAATTTTATTCATAAGTTCCATAGTTTTGTATTTCTCCTTTCAAGACTTTATGTCTATTACCTATACTATACTCCCTAAGTCTATATAATTTCAATATAAAAACATTCTTTTTCATAAAGTCTTTAGATTTGCAATTGTCTTAATTGTCAGTCAACGTTTTTTTATTAACAATCATATTTTTATTATTCCATACTATCCCAAAATATATATTATAAATTTATTTCCATTTCTTTTGCCTTATTACTTTTATTATGTCTTATGATATAATTACTATACTATTTTCAAATTCAAAGGAGCATTATCATATGAAAATAACAGGAATAATAACTGAATATAACCCTTTCCATCTTGGTCACATGCATCATTTAAATAATGCAAAAAAAGATACTGATTGCGATGGTGTTATATGTATAATGAGTGGTAATTTTGTTCAAAGAGGAATGCCTGCTTTACTGGATAAATGGAATAGAGCAAAAATGGCAGTATTAAACGGAGTTGACTTAGTAATAGAGCTGCCTTTAATTCATTCAATTTCATCAGCAGAAAATTTCTCTGAAGGAGCAGTAAAAATATTAGATGCCACTAATGTAGTTGACTATTTATATTTTGGTAGTGAACATGGGTCTGTTAATGATTTAGACACAATATCCTCAACATTATTATATGAACCAAAACAATTTAAAGATAATATAAAATTTGAACTTGATAAAGGTTTACCTTATCATACTGCTAGAAGCATAGCATTAAAAAACACATTAACTTCTATACCTTGTGAGGATATTTTAAAAAACTCTAATAATATTTTAGGAATTGAATATATAAAAGCATTAAAAAAAATAAATAGTTCAATAAAACCTTTAACTTTACAAAGACTTGGATCTAACTACAATGATTCTTCAATTACATCTGATTATCCTTCTGCCACTTCTATAAGAAATGCTTTGAAGAACAATGAAGAATTAGATAAACTGGAAAAATATTTGCCTAAAGAAACTTTTTCTTTATTATCTTCCCTACTAAAAAATGATTATAAATTTACTTTTGAAGAGGACATTTTTCCATTTCTTAGATATAAACTGTTAACAGAAGGTGAAAATATTCACAATGTCACAGATGTAAAAGAAGGTTTGGACAACAAAATCATTAAAGAAATCTCAAATTCTGTAAGCCTTTATGATTTAATTATGAAAACTAAAAGTAAAAGATATACTTATACAAGAATCAATAGAATATTAACTTCATTTTTTATAGGTTTGGATAAATATGATTGCAAAAAAATCGCTAATTCAAATACAACATATATAAGACCTTTAGCTTTTAATTCTACAGGAAGCAAAATTTTAAAAGAAATAAAAAATGAGGGCAACATAAAAATAATTACAAAACTTCCAAAAAACATAGATGATGATAAGTTAAAATTAGATATACTTGGAACAAAAGCTTATTCTATTTTAAACCCTTCTATTTCTCCATATGATGATTATTTAAAAAGCCCTACTTTTTTTAAGTAACTATAATAAACTTAAGTCATAAGAAATATACTTTACAGATAGGAGTGATTTCATGTTTAGTATTATTTTCTTATGGCTTTTAATTATATTTTTATTATTCATTCTATTCAAGCTAATAAACCCAAAGAAAAATTATATTATCTGCTTTTTTATAAGCATTTTAATAATTATATTTTTTATAAATTTGTCAGTTGCCATGAAAGCAGCTATTGAAGGATGTAAATTATGGTTCAATGCAATTTTACCAACTTTACTTCCCTTTTTAGTAATCTGTAATTTACTTATTTCTTATGATGGTATTAATTTATATTCTAAAATTCTAGGTCCAATACTATGCAGACCTCTAGGATTACCCTCAAGTTGTTCTTTTCCATTAACAGCTAGTATATTATGTGGTTATCCTCTTGGAGCAAAATATTGTTCTGATATATATAACTTAGGATATATAGATAAAGACGAGTATACAAGACTTCTTAATATAGCTACAAACTGCGGACCTCTCTTTATAATAGGCCCAGTTGCAACTGCTATGCTTGGTAACATTTCTCTTTCTTATATTTTATTAATAGCTAACTATTCAGCTCCTATATTAATAGGTTTTATATTCAAAAAAAGAAAATGCACTAAAGAACAAAAAAATAAAGAAATATTCTTTTCATCTAATACAAAAAACTTTGGGGAAAATTTCAAAAATGCATTAGAAAATTCAATAAACACAACTCTTTCTATTGGAGGATTTATAATAATATTTTCAGTAATTATAAGCATAATAAAAAACAATGCTACTATTAACATTGTTTTAAATAATATTACAAGTTTTTTTAATTTTCCAGAAAACTCCTTAAATGCATTATTCTTAGGAAGCATAGAAATAACTAATGGTTGTAATATATTAGCTTCTTCTAATATCACTCTTCCATTTAAATTAGCATGTATAAGCTTTTTATGTTCTTTCTCAGGTTTATGCATCATTGCACAAGTTAGTTCTTTTGTAAGTAAAGATAAAATTTCTTTATTAAGATATTCAATAATCAAGTTTTTTCAAGGTATACTTAGCTTTTTTATAACACTTATATTAGCATCTTCTTCATTGATTAGTATTAATACCTCTTCAACTTACAGCCTAACTAATGCATCATCAAATATTTTTATATTTTTCTTGCCACTCGTAATATTGTTAGCTTTAACATTAATATTAAGCATTATAAGAAAATCACTAAAGCGACTATAAATATAAGTCTATGCTATATATCTCTCTAAAGCATATATGAATTATTGTTTTTTCTGCACACAAAAGGTTCTAAAAGAAAAATGATTTCTTAAGAAAGTATATTCTTCTCATTTTTCTTTTTGTTTCTTTTGTTACAAAATATTTTTTAATATATTTTACAATATCTTATCAATATTCATTTTATATCTACTCATATTCTTTCTTAAATGACAAAAAGCTATTTTTTCATATCTCTTAGCTCTTTTATGTTACCCTTTATAATAGAGCTAGTACCCGATAAACTCTTGTCGATTTCTTTAGCTGTCTCTTCAAAAGCTTCTTGTAATGATTTTATTAATTCTTCTTTTTTTATAGTAATTTCTTTCTCAAGATCACTTAATATTTCATCAGAATAATCTCTTGAGCCTAATCTTATTGCCTTAGCATCTCTTTTAGCAGCTGCTATAATTTCTTGTGCACGTAAGTTAGCTTCTTTTACAATATCATGATTTTCTACATTTTGTCTCATCATTTCAATTGTTTCTTTTTTAACTACATCGTACTCCTTTTTAGCTTCCCCTAAAATTCTCTCTCTTTCATTCATAATCCATTGAGCCTTTTTAAATTGATCAGGTAAATAATTAATTATTTGATCTATAATTTCTAGTATCTCTTTCTTATCTACCATAGACTTACCACTCATAGGTACCTTAGGAGAGTTTTCCACTAAATCTTGAAGATATTCTAATAATTCTACAATATCAACATTACCAGATTTACTCATATTCTCACCTCACCCCTTTATTTAATTTTTATTTTTTCTCTTATTACAGGAATAATCTCGCTAGGAACTAGTCCCTCTAACTCGCCGCCAAATCTGGCAACTTGTTTAACTGCTGATGAACTCAAATAAGAATATTGAGCTGATGTCATCATAAATAAAGTTTCTATTTCAGAATCTAATTTATTATTCATAAGAGCCATTTGGAACTCATACTCAAAATCAGATAAAGCTCTTAAACCTTTTAATATAACATCTGCCTTACATTGCTTCATAAAATCAATTAATAATCCGTTAAAACTTACAACTTCAACATTAGTAAGATGAGCTGTTACCTTTTTTATAAGTTCAACTCTTTCTTCTAATTCAAACAAACCATTCTTATCAGCATTAACTAGTACCCCTACTACTACTTTATCAAAGATTTTAGCTCCTCTAGTTATTACGTCTAAATGTCCAAGCGTTATTGGATCAAAACTACCTGGATACACTGCGATTTTCATTTTTATCCCCCTTAATATCTATAATAGCATACAGTTGTATTCCCATATTTTTTACTTTTTAGTAAAGTTAAATTTTCATATCCTTCATATATTTCTTCTATTGTGTCTATCTTAGTCACCACTATACCATCTTCTACAAGCATATTATTTTCATGTATTATCTTCATAGCTTCTGGTATCATTTCTTTACAATAAGGTGGATCTATAAATATTATGTCAAACTTCTTACCTCTATTATTTAATAGTCTTAACGCATCATAAGAATCCATATTCAACCCAGTACAAAAGTCTTTAAACTTTAAATTGTTAATATTCTCTTGTAATAAAGGGAAAGTAACAGAACTCTTATCTACTAGATACACTTCTTTAGCCCCTCTACTTGCTGCTTCAAGTCCTAAACTTCCTGTTCCAGCAAAAACATCTAAAACCATTGCATCTGGTATGTAACTTTGTATTGAACTAAACATAGCTTCTTTCACTCTATCTAAAGTTGGCCTAGTTTCCATAGTTGCTGGCGAAACTAATTTATGCCCTCTTGCTTTTCCTGCTATAATTCTCACAATCTGTCCTCCTTATGTCATATCTATAACATTTTATCATACTAAATAAGTATATACAATTTCTCTATTATATACGATAGTGTCAAGTTACTTTCGGAAAATAAAAAAAATATTTTTCCGTATGTATAGTTAAAGTCCTCTAACAGCTTTTAAATATCTGCTGCAAGGATTCACTTTACCTGTATTTAATATTATTAAATTATCT
>SVCL01000128.1 GCA_015058405.1 Clostridium sp. | reverse complement strand
TATATAAGTTATATCTGTACACCAAACAGCATTAGGGGTAGAAGGTGAGAAATTTTCATCTAGTATATTTTTAAGTTCAGAACTAAAATCCGTACAGCACTTGGAATAAGTCTTATATAAATCTGATAAATCCATCTCCTCAACAAATTGACTAAGCTTATCACTTTACCAATTTCATCCACAACACTTGCTGATTGTTCTGCTAAATTTCTAACTTCTTCTGCGACTACTGCAAATCCTTTACCGGCTTCTCCAGCGCTGGATGCTTCAATAGATGCATTTAATGCTAATAGATTAGTTTGATTTGCTATACTTTCAATACTCATAAGTAAAGTTTCAACTTCCTTACTATTATGTACAAGCTCATCCATATCCTCTTTAGATTTTATAATAGCATTACTTATTTTTCTCATTTGATTATTCATATCTTCTACTATTTTTGCCGACTCATTTACTATAGAACTAGACTCCATAGAAACCAAATTTGATTTTTTAATAACATTATATGTTGAAATAAATATTAATTCTGCCTCTTCTATTGTTTTATTGCATTCTACAATAGAACTTTCTTGATTATTTGCACTATTAAATATGTCTTTTATAAAGTTCATAACCTCTTTATTCTGGTTATTTATAGATTGAACATTTATATTATTTTTGCTTATATTACTATCTAACTTAATCGTACACTCTTCGATAACCTTCATATTTTCTTCAATTTGTTCTATTGATCTTTGGGCTTTCTTTGCTTCTTCTAAAAATTCATTAGTTAAATCTTCAGCCCAGTTGTTAATCTTAAATATAATCATAATAATTGTATTTAATGCTGTCATGTTAACAATAAAATTAAAAAAATCCATGTTTACAGCAATACAATGATACCCAACTTCCATTACATTAGCTATAATAAGAATCTTTTTAGCTAACTTCCTATCAAAATACATTGAAGTTAAAGCAATTGCTCCAACCATTATCCATATATTTAATACCAAATACTCATAATAGCTAAATGCTAATAATATTACACCGCCTATTTGAATACTTCTTGTAAGTTTATATTTTTTTAACTTTTCTAATATAACAACAGCTAAATAAACTAAAAATAATCCTACCGATCTTATACTATTTATTAATACAAATCTTCCTATCACTACACATACTAAGTGTAATAGTAACATAACCAATAAAACCTTTTTTATAATTTTATTGACCTTTAGTATATGTTGCTCATTTTTTCTTTCTCATTCATCTAAATTTCCTACCCTTTATATTTTTCGCAATCGTTTAACTTTGCAATCCAATTATTTCTCGTATTTTTGACAAAATACTTTAATTTAATTTTATATTTTTCAAGTTTCTGGTAGTCTTTATTTGAATTATTTATTCCCCACATTATTTCTTAAAAAAGCTATAAAACTCGTTCTCTTCTCTAATTAATTTTTTCCACATTTCTTCACTATAATTAATATGTTCTTTAATTAACGGTTCAACTTTTTCCATGTCTTTATCTTTTATTATTTCCACAAACCTTTTATGTTGTTTTACTACATCTAACTTAGAACTTTCAGCTTGTGATAATAATCTCATCCTATTATAATGTGTACTAATATTTAATATGCTTTTCCAAACATTAGGCTTGTTTACGCCCAAGAAAAACAACTTATGGAATTGGTTGTCCAACTTATGAAACTCTTTTTCTCCGCCTTTCATATCAGCTATTATTTGTTGTGCATATAAATTTTTTTCAAGTTCTAAGAAATATTTTTCAGAGAAATTTTCACATGCCTCTTTTAAAACTTTTTCTTCTAATACAAAACGCATAAATATAGCTTCTTTAACCAAATCAAAATCTATTAAAGACACATATGTACCTGATTGAGGTTTTACTTCAATTAAATGTTCATTCTTTAATTTCATCAAAACTTCTCTTATAGGAGTTCTAGATATTCCCAATATTTCTGATAGCTCTATCTCACTTAGCAACTGTCCTGGTTTGAGTTCTAATGACATTATATTCTCCTTTAAAACTCTATAGGCATAATTTTTTCCGCTCTCTTTATCTTTTTTATCATATAAAATCACTAATCTTACCTCCTTAATTAAAATAATTGTTTTATACATCCTATATACTAAGTATAATAGAACTTTCATTTAATTAAAACTCTTTATTATCATTTTTAATAGTTACAATCTCTATGTATATCACACATACTTTTATAAAAATAATGGTTATAAAAAGAGATAGTCAAGCACTAAATATATTCTGATATCAAAAAAGATAAACTACTTAGCTATATATTCTTCTAAGCATTTTACCTTTTTTACTATAATATCTTTAATTTAAATATTTTTGATACAGCTATTTTTAATTTTCTCATTATATTTATAATAATTATCCAATAGTTTCTTATCCATCCTCCTATTAAAAAGTATTAAATATCCAATGTCTATTACAAATTTGTTATTAGTTTTTAAAACTTGTTCCACCTCTTCATTTTTATATTGAATATTTCTAACATAAAGCTTCTGCTGCATCAAAGAAACATGAATAATAATATTTCTAACATCATCTAATATATTATCTATATTACCATTTACCGCATTAATACTGTCTTTAATTAAAACTTTATTAAACTCATATATACAATATATGAACCAGCCTTATTATTGATCCTGAAAACAATATTCCTATAACATTTCCTATAATTCTATCCAAAGCTTTCTTCTTAGTATCTTCATAATAAGGTTGTATTATAGACATTATCGTTATAATTAACCATATAATTTTATAGTATCCCAGTATTTTTGCTACTAATATTGATATACTTAATATAATAGACATGCGTAATGCAAATCTAAACCTTATATTAGTAATACTAAAATATCTTCTAAAACTCACCATAAAATTATCTGAGTTTGATCTTTCCCATAATTCATTTAATTTATTAACTTCTTTTTTATTCATTTTTTTATAATATTACTCATTATTCCAGCAATTTTCTTTATCTCATCATTATCACTAGTATACATTTTTTTATAGATTCATTAATTGTATAACTTTTCTCTTTATCTTTAATAAACAAGATTAACTGTTTCACTACTGCAATAATATAATTAATATCATTCTTATCTATATAATAATTTTTATATTTATCATTTAAATTAGTTAAATATAAATTTAAATATTCTAAATTTAAATAAACTTCAAATTGAACCCTACCTAAAATAGTTGTAAAATATTTTTTATGCCTTGTAATATATATTTTATATGCTAGAGTACTCATTAACATGGAACATCTTTTTTGTAATCCTTCTGTATAATTATTTTTTATTATACTCAACAAAGAATTTTCTATAAGTTCTAATGACTTCTTTATATCACTTTCTAATTGGCTTCTTTCATCTCCAATTCTTATAGAATTAATTAACGCAACAACCAAAACTCCAAGTATGGTAGCTAATACTCTAGAAGGTAATTCCCTAATTGATATTTTTGAATATTGAGTAAATATATACAGCATTAAAAATGGTTTATAAAATGAAAAATCATAAATTGACATAAGACAATACACTATTAGAAATATAGCAACATTGTCTTATTTAAAGATTTCACTTTAAAGTTTTGTCTTCCTATAACTGCTGAAGTCAAAGCTACAGGAAAAGCTATCATTATATTTTCTTTACCAAATAATATACCTATTAATAACATAGTAATTATCGATATAGTACCATTTTTTATCATGTTACTTTTATTAATCATTAACTTCATAAAACTATACCTCTATTAAAAAAATATTTTTTTAATCTAGATTAGTTTTAGTCAAGTTTTTTTTATAATACAAAAAAGATTGTTACAATTAATATAACAATCTTTTAAAAATATATATTTTTTTATTTTTTATAAATATTACTTATAAACCTCTTCATTTCCTTCCAAGCTGCTTTACTCTCTCTCAAACTTGGTAACAGCAATTGAAAATCATGAGACATTTCTTTATAGGTAGTTTGTCTAACATATACCCCTGCATTCTTTGCTCTTTTGGCTACTTCTAAAGAATCATCTAATAAAACTTCATATGATCCTACTTGAATCAATAAATTAGGACATCCCTTATAATCACCGTAATAAGGCGATACATATGGCGCCATCTTATTTGCCTTACCTGCATATGTACTATTTAAAACTTCTTTTCTCATATTAAGTGCATTCTTTCCAAGTAATAAATCTTTATACATATTTCTCACTCTTGATTTTGGTGTATCATTAATATTAGACCATGGAGAAAGTAAAATAACTCCTTTAGGTAGGGGTATTCCGTTATCTCTTAAATATAAGGTTGTTGATAAAGCTAAATTTCCTCCAGCAGAATCACCAATAATTATAATATCTTCATTATTATTTCCTTGTTCTAATATCCATTTATATACCTTCACTGAATCTTCTAATGCACTAGGATATAAATTGTCAGGTGCAATTCTATAATCAATGGAATACACCTCTGCACCTCCTGCAATATTAGAATATTGAACAGCTGCTTCTCTATAATAATCTATCAAAGAAACTACATACGCTCCTCCATGTAATTGATATATAACCTTATTAGTTTTTTTCTCTTTAGGAACTAAATGTTCTACTGATATTCCACAAATCTCTACTCTTTCTAAAGTATATCCATTAGGAGCTGACCATTCAGATGGCACAACAACACCTTCTGGAACTGAATTTATCCCTTTTATAATTGGCTCTAACATCCTTTTTATCTTTTTTTGTTTTCTATTCATAGTGATCCCTCCTCTAGTCCCTTTTTTTTTTAATTATATCAATTATTGTATTTTTTTACAATAAATCCATTCAAACTTATACTTGTTACCAATTTGTGTCCCCTCATTTAATTTACTCCTCTACTGTAATTTCCATAAACTTACAAACACACTTCTTATAACAAAACTAATTACTCATGAATATATATATATAAATAATAAGTTTTAGAGGTTTCTAAAAAAAATGACATTAGATAATCCTGAATTAATTAATTATTCAAATTCAAATCATAATACTAGGCAACCTTTCCCTATACCATTTGTCCCTATACCTTACGGACCTGTTTTTGTTCCTCCTATATTTGGCTTTACACCACCAATTGGATACCCACCACCTCCACCACCACGTCCTCCTTACAGAGATATTACTGATAATTCAAAATTAGAAAATTATACTCTTTGTTACATTCCTGTTTTACTTAACAGCAATGAAATTTTAAAATAAATATTTTATAATAACCCTAGACTTTCTTATTTAAAATAATATATATTAGTTGTATATCATATATTATTTTTTTTAATCGGAGGACTTTATATGAGAGGCTCATGGGATGAATATTTTATGGACATTGCTGAAAACATAGCTAAAAGAGGTACTTGTGATAGAGCTTTTGTTGGAGCAGTTATAGTTAATTCTGATAACAGAATAGTAAGTACGGGCTATAACGGAAGTATATCTGGTGATGATCATTGCATAGATACAGAGCATAAAATGAGAGATGGACACTGCATAAGAACTATTCATGCAGAACAAAACGCCCTTTATTATTGCGCTAAAGAAGGAATAAAAGTAAAGGGATGTAGTATTTATGTAACTCATTTTCCTTGTTTAAATTGCACTAAAGCTTTAATTCAATCCGGAATAAAGCATATTTATTATAAAAATGATTATAGAGTAGATGAATACGCAATAGAACTTTTAAATCTTGCTAAAGTCTCCTATAAAAAGTTATAAACTTAATAATTAAAGAGGCTATATCAAAAAGAATGCTTAAATACTAAAGATGTTTTAATTACTTTTTGATACAGCCCCTACTTTTTATTTTAAATAAAATTTAATAATTAATAAAAAAAACTGAAAGAAAACCAGTTACAACAAATTCTTTCAGCTAATTTTATATTGATTTAATATTTACCCTGCGCATGCATTAATGATATTACATTAAAATTAAACCATTGTCAATAAAGTTCATTCATTTTTTTGTGTCATATTTTTACACCACTTGCATAAAAAACGCCATATTTCGTATTTATCTTAGCAGTTAATACTCTTTCTTCAACTTTTCCTATAACTACATATTTAATATTCAACAAAACTTTTTTAATTCTTCCACTAAACTCAAAAGTATTTTTTTTTATAATTCCATCATTAAATTCACTGTAAACATTATCTGATTTAATACTTCCTTGTAATTTTCCATCAATCACATCCATAATAAGTACTCCCTTTTCTACTCCAATAGAAGTTTTCACTTCTATTCTATAAGTGCCACTTATTTCATTTAACATTTTAACCCCATCCTTACCCTCATTCCAAAATCCTTATCAGCTTTTGTAAAGTACTCTATTACTTTATCTGAAATATCTTTTGGTACTTCCCATAGCTCAGATAAAATATTATCTACTAAAGCATCCTTCTGCTTATTGCTTAAAGTTCTATACCTTTCTCCTGCCTGTCTAAAATTTTCTGGCTTCTTTATACCTTCTTTAGTTATATTTCCTTTTACATATAAACCACAGTTATTATCATTTGGATATTCTAAAGGCTCATTATTATTTAAGGAATTAGGTTTATAATTAATAGGACCTTTTTTATTTTTATATCTCATTGTTCCATCTTGAAGATTATTATTAACATGACATTTGGGTCTATTTATAGGAAGTTCTAAAAAATTTGTTCCTATTCTATATCTTTGAGTATCTGTATAAGAGAAACCTCTACCTTGAAGCATTTTATCTGCAGATAATTCAACTCCTCTAACCACATTTCCTGGGCAAAAAGCAGACTGTTCTACCTCTGTAAAAAAGTTTTCAGGATTCCTATCTAACGTCATCATTCCAACTTTTATTAAAGGGAATTTATCCTCTGGCCAGGTTTTAGTATCATCTAAAGGGTCAAAATATAAATTGCAAGCTTCATCTATATCCATCATTTGTACACAAAGTTCATACTTAGGATAATCACCTTTTTCTATAGCATCTCTTAAATCTTTAACTGCTATATCGTAATTACCTTCATCCGTATAAAACTTAACTGCAAATCCTCTTGGATCTCTTACTGTATCTGCTGATCCCTTAGATCCTATTACTGTAGAAAATCTTACAAATACCTCTGTCTTCTTTTTAGGATCTTGTAAAAAATTTGCACATGTATACTCCTTCATGCATTTATAACATTTAAAATATCCATGTGCTCCTGCTCCTTTTGCATGTACCACCCTTTCAGGTATTCTTTCTCTATCAAAATGAGCTATTTTTTCTATCAAATTTACATCTTCCAACAAAACAGGTCCGTTACTTCCAATAGTCTTAGAATTTTGATCATCTGAAATAAATGCTCCTCCATTATTAGTTAAATATTTTTTACAAACACTATCTTTAACTTTTTCATTACCGTCTCCATGTCTATTGGCCATATAATAACCCTCCAAAATTATCTACTATATATAGTATATTTTGAATTATTTACTATGTTCCTATTTTAATGAATTTAATAAATCAATTGTAGCAGCTGCTGCTATATCTACTTGTTCTTCTCCACTTATATCAGCCTTATTATCTAATCTTTGCTCTCCATAATCCCCGAACTGAGCATGATTTCCTCCACTAATTTCTACATACTTAGTATCGCTTGGTAGAGCTGCTCCTTTTATTTTTTCTGGGCTCGCCACACCATCTTTATCGCCCCATATACTTAATACCTTTTTATCGCTTTCTTCAAGTTCATCGCCTTGAGGATAAGAAGCATATAGTACTATTGCTTTTATTTTAGGTTCTTCTATAGCATATTTACAAGCCATTACTCCACCTAAGGAATGTCCTCCAATTGCCCATGTTTCTATTTCAGGAAACTTTTCAATTACATTTTTTCCTTTATCACTATCAAAAATAGCAAAATTCAAAGGCATTGGTACAATAACTACTGTATATCCTGCTTCTGATATTTTTTTACATAATGGTGCATAAGACTCTGGTTCTACCTTGGCTCCTGGATAGAATATAAATCCTTCTTTTTTATTAGAATTTTTAGGCTTAAATTCTATATAATCCTTATTATTTACTTCTATTTTTTCATTACTTTCTAATGCTTGAGTAGCTAATTCACCATAATCATAAGATTGGCTCATCCAAACCAAAGCCCCTGTTATAAACATAATAGTAAAAATTAATACAAAAATCCATTTTCTTGTTTTCGCTGTTTTACTTCGTTTTTTAATCATTTTAATTATATTTTCTCCTATTTTAATACATTTTATTTAGTTGATTTAATCCCTAGTATATTTTATTATAGACAAAAGGTGTTTTTTCGCAAATAATTTTTTTTATTTACAAATTAGGAGGGTGAAATAATGAATATTCTTTTAGAAGAAGCAAACAAATGTCTTGTTTGTAAAAATGCTAGATGTCAAAAAAATTGTCCTATAAACACACCAATTCCTGAAATAATCTCTTTATATAAAGAAGGTAAAATTCAAGAAGCTGGTGAAATATTATTTAATAATAATCCTTTATCTGCTATTTGTGCAATTGTATGTCCACATGAAGATCAATGTAGAGGAAACTGTGTTAAAGGAATCAAAGGAGAACCTGTTCATTTTCATGAAATAGAAAAAGAAATATCAACTAAATACTTAGAAGAACTACAACTTACTAAACCTGAAAGTAATGGTAAAAAAGTTGCTGTTGTTGGAGCAGGTCCTGCAGGTATAACTGTTGCTTTAGAACTAGCTTTAAAAGGCTACGATGTAACTATATTTGAAAAGAACGAAAAAATAGGTGGAGTTTTAACTTATGGTATTCCTGAATTTAGACTTTCAAAAACATATATAGATCTACTAGAAAAACATCTTAAATCTGTTGGGGTTAAAATAAAAATAAATTCATTAGTTGGTCCAATAACAACTATAGACAAGTTATTTGAAGATGGGTATAAGTCAATTTTCTTAGGTACCGGTGTTTGGAATCCAAGACAACTAGGTATCCCAGGAGAAAGCTTTGGTAATGTTCACTACGCTATAGATTACTTAAAGAGCCCTAAATCATATGATCTTGGTAATAACGTAATAGTTATTGGTGGTGGTAATGTTGCTATGGATGCTGCAAGATCAGCAAAACATTATGGATCTGAAAAAGTTACTATAGCTTATAGAAGAGAAATAGAGGACATGCCAGCTACAAGACATGAAATAAAAGAAACTATGAACGATGGTGTTATTTTTGATACTCTAAAAGCTCCAGTTAAAATTATTGATAAAGGTATTGTATTTGCTAGAACTGAAAAAGTTCCTAGTGAAGATGGTGGACGTGCTTCAGTTGTAACCATTGAAAATAGTGAACAGACATTTGAATGTGACACTATATTAATTGCAGCTGGACAAGTGCCTAAAAACACAATAGTAGCTAACAATAAAGGCTTTGAATTACATTGGGGAGGATTACTTTCAACTAATGAAGTAGGAGAAACTACTCGTCCTGGAGTATTCTCAGCTGGTGACGTTGCTTATGGTGCAGCTACTGTAATAAAAGCAGTAGTATCAGCAAAAACTGTTGCTGAATCTATGGATAATTATATGCAATCATAATATTTTTATTAAGATTTAATTGAATGAATTATTCTTATGTATTTATTATATTTTAATAAATATAGTTTATAAATAAAAAATGAGGATTTAAAAACAAATCCTCATTTTTTGATCTTATAAAGTTCATCCTATCTTAATATACTTTCTAAATTTAAAATAAACCTTTCTATAATCTCTATAATCTTAACTATAAAATTGTAATTTTCTTTATTATATCCAAATTCACTATTTACTAATCTTCCTTTAACATCTAAAAATAAAGCATGCTCTTCTTTTTCAATACTTATTATAGATTTCACATAAGATTCTATATCAGTAATATCTAATTCATTTTCTTTTTTATTAAATTCATTTATTAAAAAAGATATTTTATCATAAACAAAGAAATCAATATCTTCTAAATTTTTTTCAATAGCATCTTTCTTAATTTTTTTATTCCCATCTATTTTATTGTTCATTTGTTTCTCTACAACTTTTGACATCACAAATATCTTCATATTATTTTTTTGTTCTACATCTTCGATTAAGGATAAAATTCTCTCATCTATTTCTACCGTTTTATCTATTATGTCTATAATATTATATCCCATTACTTAATTCACCTATTATGCTTTAATATATCTTATGTAATATAGCCTAAAATTCAAAAAAATATATAAAAGATTGTCCAATATTTTTATCATATTAGACAATCTTTTTTTTATTTCTTAAATTCTTGAGTTGCATAAACCTTATTGCCTATTTTATAAACTCCTATACCTATATTAGTATAGTTTCCTGATAAAATATTTTGTTTATGCCCCTCTGAATTCATCCAATTATTCATAAATTGCTTAGCTAAAGCTTCTGAATCCGATACTCCTGAAATATAAGCAATATTCTCACCCCAAGATAAAAAACTAACTCCATCAGTTTTCATTTTATCACTTATTAATCCACCATTAAGATCTGTATGAGAAAAGTAATTTTCATCTCCCATATCTTGAGATTTTTTCCTTGCATAATTCTCCATAACAGAATCATATTTTAATTCAGGTAAGCCACTTTTTCTTCTTTCCTCATTAACCTTATTAAATATTGATTGTTCTACTTGAGCTAAAAAAGCTTTTGATTGTCCACTTTGAGATTGCTGTAAATTCACTACATTTTCTTGAAGACTCTCACTTTTTTTATCAATTGTTTCTTGAACTTCAAACTTATTTTCCTTATTATCATAATCCTTCTTTTGCTCTAATTCAACTACATTTTCTTTGGGTTCAACTACATTTTCTTGAATAGTTTCATTAATATCAAATATATTCTCTGACTGATTATTAAAATCATCAGATATTTTTTCACTATCCAAAATCTTATCCTCTAAAATCTCATTGGTATACTTTTCTTCATAGTTATTTTCTAAACCATCTTTTACAATATTATCAGAATTTAATATTCTTCCAAAAAATTCTATCACATTATTCCAAAAGCTTGCTACTTTATCAATAAAAGAAACTTCCTTTATTTCTAAATCTTCTTTTTCATTTGTTATTTCATCATTATTAACTATGTCATAACCAATTACTTCATCTCTCTCATAAGCATTCTGACAAATCACTCTATCATTTAATAGACGCTCATTGGCATAAGCAGTTGTACTTCCTAACCCACCCGTGAGAGATATTAATATTAATATAGTTAAAAGTTTATTCTTCATTTGTACCACTCCTTTTTATTTTTTCAGACGGCTTGTCCAATATCTTATTAGTAAAAGTACTTTTGATTGTTATAAACTTATACTATATTTATACCATAAACCCCTTACAAAACTAATAGTAAACTCATGGAACCATTCCATATATATACTATTAATTCTTGAATATTCTTTACATGTCATATTATCAAAAAACTTCCTTGAAGAATTCATTATATATTTCTTTCTCCAAAGAAGTTTAAAGTATTAAAATATTCTATTTACTTTTATGCTGAATCACTTTAGTTTTTCCAAGCACTCATCTAATTTCTTTTTTGATTCTTCATCTTCAGGATATAATTCTAAAGATTTTTTATAGCCTTTAACAGCTTCTTCATATTCTCCTATTTTCTCATAAGCTAACGCCCTATTATAATATATTTCTGCATTTTCTGTATTAAAATCAATTACAACATTGTAATCCTCTATTGCCTTCTTATAATTTCCTATATTACTATAACAAATTCCTCTATTATTATAAGCTTCATCATTTTCGTTATCCAATTCTATAACTTTAGTATAATCAGCTATAGCCTTTTCATTTTCATTGAAAACTTCATAACATAAAGCTCTATTATAGAAATAGTCTGCCTCTTCAGAATTTAATTCTATAGCCTTTGTAAAATCTGATTTAGCCTCTTTATATTTTCCTAAATTCTCATAAGAAATTCCTCTATTATAATATACATCAGCTTCTTCCGAATTTATTTTTATTGCTTTTGTATAATCATTAATAGCTTTTTCATATTCTCCCAAATTTTCATATGATAACCCTCTATTGTTATACGCCTCATCATACTCTGGATACAATTCTAAAGCCTTAGTATAATCTGCTATAGCTTTTTCATATTCTCCTTTTTCATCGTAGCATATTCCTCTATTGTTATAATTATCCTCATTATCAGGATCTATATTAATACTTTCTGTATATTCATTAATTTCCTTATCCAATTTATTTTCTATTCTTATATTACTGCCTCTATATTCATTAATATTCTTAAAATTCATATATTCCTCCAAAAAATTATTAGGTTTATTTATAAACCACCTCAAATTCGTTACACACAACTAACATATCTTCTTTAAATTCTTTATTATATTCCTTAAGCTCACAATTAAAAGCTTCAATATGAGCCTTTCTCCAATATTCTAATGACTTATCTCCTTCCCCTTCTCTATAAGCAAACTCTTCTCCTACTTCACAAAATGGTATCAAATTTACTGCTGTAGTTTTTATAATACATACTGCATTTCCCTTAAAATCTGTTACTATATTCAAATCACCAACCTTAGGAAGTTCTTCATTTTCTATCTCATAAAAATAATATAAAGATGTAGTGGCTCTCTTATTACCATCTAAAACAACCTTTGCTAAACTATTGGCTAATTATTCATTATATCCAAAATACCATGATTCATATGTAAGTTTTGTGTCTCCTTCTTTCTCACCTATTGACTTTAGATATCTTTTCCACATTTCACTAACACTATTCAACTTATTTTCCATAATATCTCCCCTTTATTGTTATCCTAATTATAAATTTGATTTATCATTTTTTCAAATTTGATTTTGCAACCATAATTCCAAGAGACATTAAAAGAATTGCAAATATTAATTGTAATCCGTCTGTTAAAAAAACAAAATTACCAGTTACAAATATCTTTTTAAATATGTTAACTACAGCTTGTACTAGAACTGTAAAAGTAACTAATAACATTACGAACATAGGAATATATAACATAAAACTTTTTCGACCAGTTGTTTTTAAGAATACCGCTATTGTAATTAAAACCAAAGCTGAAACACACATAGTCATAAAGCATATAGCTACATACTCTGGCATTCCTATTTTCCCTAAAAATCCATTAAAAGCATTTAAGTTCATTGATGGATTTGCTACTAAAACACCTAAAACAGCTCCTATTACCATAGAAATCAATAAAAATGTAGTTAAATAATCTCTAGGCTGCATTAATAGCCACATTGGTAATATCGAAGCTAAAAAAAGATATCCAAATACTACAATAGTCCATATATTTTTATCATAATATAAAGGACAATAAATACCTACAGCTACCATAGCAATAAACAATACTACTCCTATTATAGCTTCTGTTAGTTGATTAGGTTTTTTGTACTTTATAAATATTCCAAAAATCATAGCTACTACTATAAATAACATAGAAATAGAAGCTACTGCTGCATTTTGATACAGCTATACAGTTCTAATTTATTTTATCTTTTTTATTACAATAGCATTTTTACTTTTTAGTATATACTTTTCATTTATTCATAAATTGTATTTCTATTTATTAGATAGCCTCTCTATTTCTAATTGTTGCTTACGAATTATTTCTTTATAATTTGATTCTTTTTCTCCCCACTCTTTGCTCAAACTGTTTATTAAAGAAGCCATTTCATCTGCACTACCTACTATTCTATTAAATAATAATAAATTTGATTTTAATATTTCCGGAATTTCATTATGAGAATACCTTAGTCTATGATCTATTTCTCCATATCCTTCTTCAAATATAGTTCTTACCTGAATTTCTGCAATAACCTTTCGATTAGTAGGATAAAACTCAACTAAATAATGTACTGATCTATATCCAGATATTCTTGATCTTACCTCAATTCCAAGTTCATTAAATACTCTAGTATCATCACCTTCTCTTACATTAGCTGTAACCTCTATTACCTTCCAAGTACTTATTATAAACTCATGAATTTTTCGCCACTGATCTTTAAATATGTGTATAACTCTTATTCCTATTAAATCATTTATTTCTTCTTTATAATTATCTACGTTAAATTTAAAATCCTTATTATATTTCTCTTTTCTATTTGGAGTTTTTCTAATTATCTTTTCTATTAATCTTTCTGGATTTTTTATTCTAGACTTAACTGAATGAATCATATCCTGAGATCTAAGAATATTAGCTATAAAATCAGCTTGACTTTCATATGATATTTTATAATTTATATAATCTGCATATATCTCTTCTAAATCTTTAAAATCAATATCATTTTCTTCTATCATTTTTTCTGTATAAGGATAAGTATTAAAAAAATTCTCTCTATCTAAACTTTTCTTCATATGGTGCGTTCCTCCAAAGGATTTTTTTCTTATAATTATACAATAGTAAAATTATAATTCAATAACTTACAGTACTTAAAAAAAGTCTTCATCTAAAATAATTGTACCAACGTTCTTAACCGGTCCTATCATATTTACCATCCAATCTTCTTTTATCTCGATATCAAGATTACCACCTGGCATATGAACAGTTATTTTATTATCAACAAGACCTAACTTATAAGCCACACTTGCAGCTGCACAACTACTACTTCCAGAAGCTAAAGTATATCCCGCTCCCCTCTCATATATTTCTATCTTAATATTACTTCTATCAATCACCTTTAATAATTGCATATTAATTCTTTTAGGAAAATAATCCGAACTTTCAACATATGGCCCTAACTCCATTGCTAGTTTCTTAGATATTTCCTGCATAGGTGAAATATCATCACTTAAAAAGCTTACCTTTCCCATACTTACCTTTATTACAGAACCAGTATTATTAAAATACTCTACCTCAACATCTCCACCTAAAGTGCTTAATATAAAAGTCTTTCCTGTAATATATCCTTGATCTAATAAGTATTTGGAAAAAATCCTTATTCCATTTCCACTTTTTTCAGCTTCGCTGCCATCAGGGTTATATATCTTAACTTTTTAATTTAATTATATTTTTATTTGGATCTAATACTAAATAATCATTTCCTAATCCATGATACTTTTTCATAATTACAGACATATCAATACTTCCTTCCACAATTAGTTTTCCTATATATTCCATTATATTTGTTTTTTTAACAACTCCAAGTGTTAAAATTGCTTGAAACATTGTAAAAAGTGCTTTATTATTTATAATGGAAACACATTATTTAGGAAGGTATTATCATGAATAATAAAAATATTAATAGTTCAAAAAAAGGGTACTTATATAATAACTTTAAACTATTTCATCTTAAAGATAAAATAGATTTAGAGTTTGATTTCCATTATCATGATTTTAATAAGATAATTATTTTTTTATCAGGAGATGTTACTTATATAATAGAAGGTAAATCCTATAAATTAAAACCTTGGGATATTTTATTTGTAAACAATCACGATATTCATAAACCTATAATTGACACAACCAAAACTTATGAACGAATTATTATATGGATTAATTCAGACTTTTTAAAATCACTTAATTATGAAAATTGTGATCTTTCTAATTGTTTCAAATTAGTGAATCAAAAAAGATTTAATCTAGTAAGACTAAATAATGATTTTCAAAAAGAACTAAAAGATTTAATATATCTATTGGAAAGCTCATTAGTTTCTGAGGAATTTGGAAGTAAACTTTTAAGTGATTCTTTATTTATTCAATTAATTATTTATCTAAATAGAATTCATATAGAAAATAAATATATAAAAGATGACAGTGCATTCACTTACAATAAGGAAATTGACAAAATATTAAATTACATAAACGATAATTTATCTAATGATTTATCCATAGAAACTTTATCACAAAAATTTTATATTAGTAGATATTACCTTATGCACAAGTTCAAAAAAGAAACAGGATATACATTACATAACTATATTTTAAGTAAAAGACTTTTTAAAGCTAAGGAATTAATTAAAAATGGAATACCAGTTACAAAAGCATCTATGCAATGTGGTTTTAATGATTATTCTAGCTTTTTACGTTCTTTTAAAAAAACATTCAACTGCTCTCCAAGAGAGCTTATTTAGGAGGTTCATTTTATGAATTATATAATATTTGATTTAGAATTTAATCAAAATCATCCAGATAACAAAGATGTGGCTACTCCTAACTTAATTTTCGAAATAATACAAATTGGAGCTCTAAAAATAAATAGTAACTTTGAAGTTATTGATACTTTTAACAAGTTAGTTAAACCTACTGTATATTCTACTATGCATCCTTATGTAGAAAAATTAACTAACATAACTATTGATAAAGTAGCTTTTTCAGATAAGTTTCCTTGTGTTTTTAATGAATTTTCAACATTTATAGGAAAAGAAAATTATACATTCGTAGTTTGGGGCACAGAAGATTTAAGAGAATTATTAAGAAATCTCAAATTTCATAACTTAAATTATTCATCTTTAAAGTTAAATTATATAGATATTCAACAATATGCATCTAAACATTTTAAATGTCCTAAAGGCTCTAAGTTAGGCTTAAAAAAAGCTATTGAATTATTAGAATTAGATAGTGATTTAGCTTTTCACGATGCTTTTCATGATGCTTTTTATACTTATGAAATTTTTAAATCACTTTATAATCCAAATATAAAAAGCAAAACTTATGTTTTACCCAAAAGCAGACCAAAGTCACAACCAAAAGAAAAAATTAATACAACTGAGTTAATTAATCAATTCGAAAAAATTTATAAAAGAAGTATGACTTCTGAAGAAATTGAAATGATTAGATTAGCTTATATAATGGGAAAGACAAGACAATTTATTCATTAAAATAGAATGTTCTTAATTAAAAGAACTTTCTATTTTTCTATTTAAATATTGATTTATTATTTGTTTATTAATATCATAATTTAAACAATTTGCTCGATTTTTATTTTCTAATATATTGGAGAATAGGCTTTTTATATCATCATCTTCAAATTGAGATAAATATTCTAAACAAGTATCCCATAATAACTGAAGTCCATCTCTATTTAATATGTTAAAGCATAATTGTTTAGCCCTATTTCTATTATACATACTAAAATAATATAAAATATACTCTAATTCTTCTAATGGATTATTTCCATTATAATTTAATAATTTTTCAATCTTCTCTTCTGAAGTATCTTTTGCAAGTCTTGATAGAGCTATAGCTTTAAAATCTGGAAATATTGTCTTAAACTTTCCTATATCATTATTCTTAATATGCCTTTCCGAGAAATTAATACTATTATGATTACAACTTATTTTATTTTTATTTAAAAGATTATTTATCTTTTTTTCTCCATCTATAGTTTCATATTTTTCATAAGAATCCCCACTTATAATAGTTATACATTTTAATGTTTTTCCTTCTAAATAGGCAGCTGTTGCCTTATGATGACCATCAATAAGTAAAGCCATAAATCCTCTAACTTCTATAGCTATTCCAACTAATTCTTTTCCCTGCCTTATTTGTTTCCTATAAAACTCTACCCTTTTTGCATCATAACACTCAAAACCTTGAGATGGTATTAGAAACTTTGCTGTGCCTAGTATATATCTTCCATTATAAAAAATATCTGCCCCTGCATTATAATACCTTCCAACCTGATAAATGTTCCAAAAATAATGTCCCTCTCCATCTGTAGGTATCATATTAATTTCCCTTAAAACATATTTTCCATCCCCTAATAGAGCTAATATATTTTTTATTTTTTCAAATCCATCTTCTAATCCTTCAATATTATTTATATTTCTTAATTCATCCATAATATCCATTTCTACTTTTTCTCTTCCTTTTACAAGCTTTATTAAAGCTGAACACGTAGGTGATTTTTCTGAATCGAGCATGATTAAAGGAGTATCCCCTAAATAGTAAATTTGATGAACACAATTATACTTATCTTTTGTATATTTACTCTTTAACTTTGATTTACCGTTTCTCACATTAAATAAAATATCTTTTGATTTAGTATATCCCATTCTTTCTACTTCTGATCTCACTCCATCATCCCCCTGATTATATTTCACATTAATATTGTATCATATTTTTGTGCTTTATTACATTATTTCTACATTTTGTATAAAATAGATTTTTTTTCATATTTTTTATTGTTTTGTTGCTATATTTTTTTAAAATCCCTTTCTTTTCCCAGAAGCATATCGCATTATACAACTTTTTTTTACAAGAAGATAAAAATAAGAGATATCTTTAAACTAAAATTCTAGATATCTCTTATTATAAAAATAAAATTTCATATTACTTTTTTATACAACATTATGAAGCAAACTTTAATCGCTCCACTTAGCATTCTTACAAAATACATAATAATCAATATCGCCAATAAACTTTTTAAGTATGTCAAAGGCAATACAAATTGAAACAATCCCAGCCACTAATAAACCACTTCCATAATAGGATTGTCCAAGTTTTATACTTATAAATGTAAAGACAGCATTTGTAATAAATAAACTCAAACTACTTATTAATGCTCCTTTCTTATAATCAAAATATAATAGAATTGTTATAATAACAAATATAACATTTATTAAATAATATCCTAATACCAACATATAAAAAATATCTAACATTTCTAAAGTAAAACCAAGACTAGTTAATAGTTTACTTCCTACTATTATTGAAGCTATGCTTATTACTAATTGAATAGACATTAAATATATTATTTCTCTATATAATGAATCAACCATATCTTTTTTTATTAATTCTATATCCTTATAAGATGCACCATTATTTATGCAAAAGAAATATCTTGTATACTTTTCAAAAAATATAGTTTCTATCTTTACTATAAATATTATCATTGTTGGCAATGTTACTATCAGAGCATAGAATGATGCAATATCATAAACAGGTGAATATACATATGTACCTTCTACTACCAAATTTATTTCTTTATTAGACCAAAAAATAAAAGTATGTATATATAGTCCTAATGCATAAAAGAGATTCACAAAAAACAAGCTGTAGTATTTTTTAAAATAAGTTATAAATTCAAAATAATTTTTGCTGCAATCCTTAAAATACTTTTCTATTTCTCTATATAACATTAATATTAAAAATAAGAAACCTATACTAATAGATACTATAGATTCTAATATATAATCCAATCCAATAAAATTAGCTATTAAAGCAAAATTCAATATTGCTATAATAAAAGATATAACAAAACTTCTAACTATTATTTTTACATTTTTTAAAGCTGTTAAATATGTACTTAATACAATTTGAATTATATTTTCTATAAATAAAATATATGCAACTATCCTATAAGCTAACTTTAAACTAGAGAACCAATAAAATCCCCCTCCTATAATACTTCCTATAATTAATATAACTACTATAGAACCATATAAAGAGGCTCTTATATCCTCATAATTTTTAATATAAATTTTATCAGCTAAATATCTAGATAAAACCATGGAATATCCACTAGTTACTATAAAAGCAAATACAAATGAGTACATTAATGTCACTTGAAATAATTCTCTTTTTATCATTGATACTCCTAAAAACTTAAGTAATGTATTAAATATAATTATTAAAGTTATAGAAGCTAATGTAGGCCCTACAGTTATTATAGTTGAATATATAGATGCTTTTATACTATTTAAAATTCCCTCTTTTTTAAATAGCTTTTTTAATTCAAAACCTATACCAGCCATTACCTTTTCCTTCCGCATTCATTATATACTTTTTTATAATTATTTATCATATCTTCTCTTCTATATAACTTAGAAACTCTATTATACCCATTTACCCCAAAATCCTTTCTAAGCTTTTCGTCTTTTGCCAACCTTACTATTGAGCTTGCTATAGCTTTATAATCTGTAACACTCTCAATGAAACCATTTCTTCCAAACTCATCTCCATCCCCCTCTAATAGTCCTCTACAATGTCCAACATTTGTACAAACGTGAGGTCTCTTTGCAGCCATCCCCTCCATTACTGATAAAGGTTGTCCTTCGCTTATACTTGTTAATACCAAAATATCCATCTTACATATATAATCCAAAACATTTATAGTCCCAGTTAATATAACATCTTGAATATTTAACTCTTTTATTAACTTAAGACAATTATCATAGTATTCCTTATCTTCTTCTGTAGGTCCCATTATATAGAACTTTGCATTTTTAACTTTTTCTTTTACTAACCTAAAACTTAAAAGCATAGTCTTTATATCTTTTATAGGAACTACTCTTACAATTGCCCCAATATTAATAACGGATTCATCTTCCTTCGAAGCTAAATTTTTATATTTTTCTACATCTATTCCATTTGGAATTATCCTTATCTTATCTTCTTTACAACCTAATGAAACCTGTATTTTTTTATTATTTTCAAATAACGAAGTTACAATATCACTATATGTATAAGAACACATAGATAAACTTTTAAAAAAGTTTATCCACATCTCTTTATGGTACGGTTTTATCCAACTTGATTTAATAATTTCCTCTTCTCTCTCCCTTGTATAAATACCATGTTCTGATAATACAAAAGAAGATTTATGCAAATACTTCGAAAATGATGCTAAAACTCCAGAATATCCAGTACAAATACTATGATATATATCTGCCTTGGGCATTTCTAACATTAATAAATAAAATAATGTTATATACATAGATCTTATATTCCATAAAAATTCAGTAAAAGGTGTATTAAAATACCCTTCATTATATACTTCAGTTACAATTCCAAAAAAATCTTTACTTAAAAAGAATTCTCCAACATCATTATATTTATTTGCTTTAATAAATTCGAAAATACCGTCCCAATTTACATATTTACCTTTTAATAACGTCTTAATATTTTCTTTATGCTTATCTTCTAAAGAATACTTCTTTCCAGATTTGCAATCTTTTATATCTATTGAATCTAAAAATATTTCCTTTACCTCTACATTATTAGGTATTTCATACTTATACTTTCCTTTCTTACTAGAGTCTGATCCAATTGCATATATAATAAATTCATGTTCAGGACAACTCTTAATATATGTATTAATCCAACTAGATACTCCACCTAAAACATGTGGATAACTTCCTTCAGTAAATATACATACTCTCATCTTTTTTCCCCAGTCTTAATATAAATTAATTTTACTTATGGCACTTTTAGCATTAACTAAATATGCTCCTTCTCCTATATTAGTTACTCTACAATTTTCCAATTCGCCTATTCTTTTATTGGTCTTCAAAATCAAACTAACTTCTCCTATAAAGTTATCACAATATATATTTATATATCCTTCTCCTTCCTCAAAAGATACATTTGTATTTTGATACACTTCTAATTTATTAGCTGCTTCTGTGGCTGTAGTTGCAGTAAGCCAAGGATAATTATGATATATATCTCTATTCATATCATAATACTCCTCGCCTAGCTCAGACCATGTATTTCCATTGCTTCTATTTTCATCTAATATATCATCTGGGTGAACAAAATGAGACACGTACCCCATCAAATTAACTCCGCCCAGAATATCCCACTTACTTTCTTCAGTATATTCGAATTCATAAGTTAACCTTGGAAGATTATAAATACCATTCTTATCTATCTCAACTTCTTGAACATAGGATTCACTTTCTTGTCCAGCATCATAAGATGCTGATATAATCTTTAAATCTTTGTTAGCTTCCTTTATAGCATTTATGCCTTCATTAGATGTTATATTAGAAGGAGGAACATATACATTAAGGTTATAATTTGGCAAATGCTTTTTATTAAAATCTACTAATCTATTTATTCCTTCTAACATAGTATCTTTATCTTTCCATGATTTATATCCCAATGATTTATCCTTTAAATTATTTAATAATAAGGGCTGATGATTATATCCATGGATCCCAACCTCTCCCCCTATACTTAATAACTCTCTTATATAATAATTAAAATCATCATTTTTTATATCTATATTACTTTTCGATAAGTCAAAAGTTTCATCATCATAAGTACCTATAAGAACTCCAGTATACTTCATATTATTTGCAGATGCCGTTCTTAACATATCAGGCCACCATATTTCTTTATAGAATCTCCTTATATCAACACCATATTCATCATATATTTCTTTTGAAGTACCATCTGGAATTGGACTTGGAAAATCATCTATAAAGTTTATCTTGGCATTCATTATAGGATATATATCCAAACTATTTAGCGAACTAAACACAGCTGCTAATACTCCTCTATTAGATTTTTCATTAAACATACTTCCATTGAAATAAAATACTTTCCCATTTCCATAATTATTTTCCCATAATAAAGGTAAATCATTATTATCTGTAATATGTATTATAGAATCTTTTTTTAGTATTACCTTATTACTTATATTATTTACTCTAATATCATTATCTAATTGAACGCCATTCCCTTTAATAACTAAATCAGTTATTAGTTTTATTCCCTTAGTTTCTATTTCCTCGCCAATATCTTCTATACCTATAACAGAATATAAATTTCTAAAGTTATAATTGTCTTCAAGCTTAGAAGTAAAAAATATAGATCCTCCTTCATTTACAAAATTCCTAATACCTTCTACATTTCCTATTTCATCAATGCTATACATATTAAAGATAATATTTTTATATTCTTTTACATTTATATTTTTAAATTCTTTTGCATCTATAATTTCATATTGTTTTTTCATATAGGACAAGGTTTTTAATATATTATTTTTCACTCTATCTAAAGAATTATCTATATCTCTATTAACTACTAAAATCTTATTTTTAGTAGAATTATCCAAATAAATATCATCTATTTTTTCTCCCTTTTTAATTTCTGATATCTCTTTGTTTTTTCTATAATTCATATCTAAATCCAATCTAGTAATCTGAATATATCCGCCTAAAATTATTACTATCAAAAGAATTACTATAAATTTACCTTTAAACTTCATAGTCCTTATCCCCCATATTCCAAAACCTAAAAATATTTATTCCATTTCTAGATAAATCTATTGAAGATTCTTTTATTCTATTAATTACATCATTTATTCCTTCTTTATCTCCAATCATATAATTAACTTTTAATTCTTTCATATAACTTTCTTCAGATTCATACTTTGAACTAAATTCATTAGAATATTCTTTAGCTTTTTCAAATTCTTTCACTTTAAGTAACGCATCAACTATATTTATATAATTTTTTTCACTTACTTCTTTTTTAATTAACTTTTCTAATTTTTCTATATAAATTCTAATATACTTTTCAATATAATGTTCTTCCACTAAATTACTATCCAAATATTTTTTTATTGAATCAATATACATAGCTAAAAAGTGAATATCATCAGGATTTTCTTCATATCTTTCTCTACACTCTTGCATATCTAACTCTAATTTACTTTCTATGTTAATAAGTGCTGTTGAAGCATAATGTGACACTTCTAAATCATTATCCTTAACTGCAATTTTTAAGAACTCTAGATTTTCTAAACTTTCACTTTCAAACACGCTTTTTATCTGTTCTTTTTTTATCTCCTCAGAATTTAATATCATAGCTTCCTCTAACGCTATGATATTCCTACTCTCTTTCTCTATAGAATCATTTGTAAATAACATTATATTCTTATTAATTTCATTTAAATCATCATACTTAACTTCTTGTGATTTTCCTCTACCTCTATTTAAAAAAATATATATAATTCCTATATATCCTCCAATAGGAAAACATAGTCCTAAAATAAAATTTAAAAATAGCTCTTCTCTTACAAAACCTTTACAACAAGTTAACGATAATACTATGGTAATAATTATATGTATAATAATTAAAATCATTTTTTCTCCTTTTTAGCTATACACCTAATATATACTTCGAATCAATAATTTCACTTGCAATATTTCTTTCTAAAAGCCTATTGGTTACAACTCTTGCCTCTTCTGATGTAGTATTAACTAATAAAACTAAAAGCTCTTTTCTTTCATTAGTTCCTAAATAATCACTTGTTCTAATACAATTTTTTAAGTATTTATAGTCTTCCTTTTTTACTTTTAATAAAATATTATTATTATCTGGAATTGAACATTTTAATTTAACTAATTCTTTAAAATATGTAGTTTTTAATATTTCTGTTCCTCTTAAATATTTTTGATCTAATATAGCTCGTTCATACTTGTAGGATATAGATAGTGAATTAGTAATTATGTTAACAATAACTTTAAATAAGTTGTATTTATATAAAGAAAGATCCTCGAAAGGAATGTTATTAACACCAACCATTCCTATTATGTCACCTTCTATAATTATTGGACATAACATAATTGGTATATCATTAAGCATATCTCTATTAACAAAAATTTCTTTCTTCTCTATAGATTTTTGCATTTCTTTATACTCATTTATATTTATTGATTTTCTTATGCTTTTATTTAATTCTTTTGTTCTTGTAATTAGTCTCAAATATGTTTTATCTTTAGAAAAAATATAAATGCACGCCTCTTTACTTTTCATAATATTACTTATTACTAATACAGCTTCATCAAATATTAACTCAGGACTTAATGAATTTAGTTTTTCTATTATCCAATACAACTTTCCTATGCTCTCATTACTACTTACTATTTGTTCCTCTAATAATTTTTTTTCATGTCTTATTTTCTTATACTTATCATTAATAAAATCAAATTTTTGAGCAACTGACTTTAATTCCTTTTCATAATTCTTAATTGTAGAATTCTTAGAGTCTATGATGTATCCTAAAAACATACCTACAAATAAATACAAAACAAATCTTATTAAAATATCTGTATCATACAATAAAGCCACAATAGGCATTCCATCCTGAATCTTTAACAGCAGCCCCATACCACTTGCTAAAATAATAGAAATAATAGATTGGCTTGTACCATATACTATGGAAATTATTAATATATAAATCAAATTCAAGTTCATATTCATATCTAAAATTTTTTCTTTAAAACTCAGATTTAATATGCAAAAAATAATAAATAGAAGTATATTTTCTACATAAGGCCTAATTACATTCACCTTATCTTTCATAAGGTTCAACATTCTTTTGTTATTTTTTATTGATTGATTCCCTAAAGATATTTTTTCTTTTTCTTTTAATATGTATATCTCTCTTAGCCCATCTTCAATATTAAATTTAGTTCTCCAACCTAACTCTAGCTTTGCTTTTTCATTTTCAACATTACTTTTTATTCCAACATCCTTTATGCTAATATTATTAACAGTTGACTTTTTTAGTATATTTTCTTTATAAATTCCGCTAATCTCTTCTTTATTGTACATATAGTCAGAAACTATGTTTAAACTTAAACTACTATTTTTCTGACTAACCTTATATACTGCATCAACTATATCTCCAACATGAATATAATTTATATATTCATTATTAATACTACATTTATTATCTATAATCTGAACAATACAATTATTATCACTCACCTCAGCCCCATATGTTTTCCCTATATTTAACAGAGATATATTCACAGAAAATTCTTCCCTATAAATATTTAAATATTTTTCTAAAAACAACTTATTTCTGCTACCTCTTTCTGAATAGATACTTGATAAAAAAATAAAATTTTTACTATTATTACAATACTCTAATATTTTAATTATCAAGCTATTTTTTATATTCTCCCTAGTACAAATAACAACATCAAAATCATTTTCTAAAAAAACATCTCTAAATTTAGGATCTTCAATATCCAAATTGTAAGATACATATTTTTCATCTTTTTCTTTATTGTTTAGTATATGAACATCATACCCTTCCTTATAAAAGCGACTGGCTAATTTATCTTCCAAAGTAGCATTTTGTCCAATTATTAATACCTTAAATTTTGATACTCCCTTTATTTTTTACTTTCTAATATTATACAACAGTATTTTATATTAATTTGTAGAATTTTGTATTATAAATTGGTTTTTTTATGAATTTCAAAACTTTTTTAATTATGTAGTTTATTTTTATATCTTTTTCTTTAAAATGGCACATATTTTACGCAAAAAGAACGAAAACTTTACTTTTTAGAAGTCTTCGTTCTTTTTTAAATAAATATTATTTTGTCACTAAAATATTTTTTTCAATTTTTGTTTTTTTTAACTCAAACCCTTGAATTAAATTAACTTTTTTCTTATAAAACTATTTTTTTCAACTTTATATGGTATTTTAACCTTACACATCATTCCTGGATGTGGGCACCCCTCTATAGCTTCACCATCTTCATTATATAAATCTTCTACAACAAAAGATTCTCCTAGAGAATTAGGTGATAAAATTTCTACATTATCTCCCTTTACAAATTTATTTCTTTGCTTACATGTAGCTATCTTAGTTTCCTCATCATAATCATACACAATAGCTACTACATCATATTCTCTAACATGGTTATTTGTATCATATATTTGAGATTCACTATTAGGTTCATTAAAGAAGAATCCAGTATGATATCTTCTATGACTTACTTTAAACATTTCATCTAATAAAACCTTTGGTAATTCATAATTTTCAGGATCTTCATAATATAAATCAATAGCTTTTCTATATGCATTAACAACTATAGCAACATAATATTCACTCTTATTTCTACCTTCTATTTTTAAAGAAGATATTCCAGCTTCCATAAGTTCAGGTATATGTTCTATCATGCATAAATCTTTAGAATTCATTATATATGTTCCGTGAGAATCCTCTTCTATTGGGAAGTACTGTCCTTCTCTCTTTTCTTCTACTAATGAATATTTCCATCTACAAGATTGAGCACATGTCCCTCTATTAGAATCTCTTCCTGCCATATAGCTTGAAAGTAAGCATCTACCTGAATATGAAATACACATAGCTCCATGAACAAATACTTCAAGTTCTAAATCTTCTGATATATTATTACGTATAGTTTTTATTTCTTCTAAAGAACATTCACGACCTAAAACAACACGTTCAGCACCTAGTGACTCCCAAACGTTACACGCTTCATAATTAACTGTATTAGCTTGTGTACTAATATGTATAGGTAAGTTTGTATGTTTCTTCACCATAGAAAATACACCTAAGTCAGATACTAAAACTGCATCTATTCCTATTTCCTCAAGCTTCTTCAAATAATCTGGAAGTTCATCAAGTTCATTGCTTCTTGGCATTACATTTACTGTACAATACATCTTTTTACCAAGACTGTGAGCTAACTTAACGCCTTCTTTCATATCTTCAAAAGATAAATTTTTAGCAGCTGCTCTTAAAGAGAATATTTCTCCTCCAAAATATACAGCATCTGCTCCATATTCAAAAGCAATTTTTAGTTTTTCTAAACTTCCTGCTGGAGCTAGAAGTTCAGGTTTCTTATATCTAGTTTTCATTCTAACTTTTCCTCACGTTTCTATATTATCTTTATATTAATGAGAGTATCAAAAAATATTATTAAAATCAACTTTCTAATATTTCATTCTTAATATATTTTATAGTTTCTTCCTCTCCATCCTTTGCTAACTTTTGCAATAAAAACTCCAATAGTTTTCTAGTTTCCTTATGTAATACATAATAATCTTTTTCTCTTTCATAATATACTAAAGGACTTTTATCAGTATACTTGTCCTTCTGATAGTTTTTGCAAGCACACATTCTATCTATGAACATCTCAACAACATATTTAACAGGCATCTGCATTCCCATTAAACCTTCTTGTCCATTTACTCCATAATCAATCCAATATTCAAAATGATGTTTATTTCTTCCCTTATGATGAAGCCAAGCACTTGAATATCCTTCAGTTCTTTTTTGAATTCCATTAGGACTTTTATCACCTTGATAATATTTTATTCCTACTGAAAACTCTGTCCAAGAATACTTAGAAAGATCATGAAGTAATCCTTGTTTATATAGACCTACTTTAAAACAATATTTTATAACTAAAAGTTTATGATTAGTAATTGTTTTAAAATGATTAATAGCATTCATTTTCCTAAATCAAGCTCCCTTTTTAAACTGTTCTACAATACTATTATAAAATATATAAATACTTTTAACTAGTATTATAAATTAAAAGAAAGAGATGTCACATAAGCAATAATTTAATATGTAACATCTCCTTCTTTATAAAGATTATTTATAATAATTTAATTATCAAATAATGCTTTAAATATTATTTACTCATTTTTTTTGATTTTTCTATACATGCATTTTGAGCTTGTATAACTGCATTTCTCATTCCTAATTCCTCAAGTTTTGTAACACCTTCAATAGTTGTTCCTCCAGGTGAAGTAACCATATCTTTTAATTCTCCTGGATGTTTTCCTGTTTCAAGTACCATTTTAGCTGAACCTAATACTGTTTGAGCTGCAAATTTATAAGCTTGTTGTCTAGGCATACCATTAAGTACTGCTGAATCTGCCATAGCTTCTATAAACATATATACAAAAGCTGGAGAAGATCCACTAACTCCTGTTACTGCATCCATTAAATTTTCACCAACAACTTCTGACTTACCAAAGCTATCAAAAATTTCTTTAATCTCTTCTGTTTCTTCTTTAGTTACTAAACTATTAGGTGAAATAGCAGCCATTCCTTCCCCTACTAATGCAGGAGTATTAGGCATTACTCTTACAACTTTAATTTCTTTTCCAAACATACCTTGAACTTCATTTATAGATTTTCCTGCTGCTATTACTACTATAATTACTCCATCTTTCACTTCATCTTTAATTTCTTCAATTACAGCCTTATACACATTTGGCTTTACTGATAAAAATAGTATATCTGCTTTTTTTGCCACTTCTTTATTATCTGTAGTAGTATTTACTCCATAGTTGTCTGCCAAACAATTTAATCCTTGCTTATTTAAATCTGCAACAAATACATCTTCTTTTTTTGCTATATTTGATTTTATAATTCCACCAATTATAGCTCCTCCCATATTGCCTCCACCTATAAATCCTATTATCTTTTTCACTTTTTTAGCCTCCTACCTTACATAACTTTTATTTTTCTCTTTTGACTTATTATACGACTAAATATAAAAAATTCAAATTTCCATCTCTATTTTATCTATATATAATACTTTTCATTACAAATTAAATATTTTATAACTTAGTTTATTATAAGTAAACGTAAAGAATTTGACACCTAGATTCTAGGAGTATTCTATTGATAAAATTTTATAAAAATATTAATTTTATCTGGAGGTTACTCATGTATCAAAAATTAGATAATGCTACTTTGGAAAAATATATGAATGAATATTCTTCTCTTGATAAGAAGATATCTATAAAAAGCTTTTGTAAGGAACGTAATATTAATCCCAGTCAGTTTTTTTATCATAGAAAAAGAATTGCATCTGCGGATAAACC
>SVCL01000127.1 GCA_015058405.1 Clostridium sp. | reverse complement strand
CTATTCCTCTCTACAAGGCAGGTTACCCACGTGTTACTCACCCGTCCGCCGCTAATCCACTTCCGAAGAAGTTTCATCGCTCGACTTGCATGTGTTAAGCACGCCGCCAGCGTTCGTCCTGAGCCAGGATCAAACTCTCAACAAAAAGTTTAATCTTACTCAAAAAACTTACTCATAAAAAGAATTGCTGGTTCTTAAATTTATCTATTCTGTTCAATTTTCAAAGATCATTCATAATTCAGAAGCTCTTTAGAAACTTAATTGTCATTTCTCGCTTGTCGCTCCCGACTACATGACTTATCTTAACATAACATACTAAATATATAGCAAGTTTTTTTTTAGTATTATTTGCATATAAGTTTTTTCCTTCTTTTTTCTTCTTTTTTCTCAATAATTCATATATTGACACGCTTGGTTTAGTTGTGGCAATAAACATGCTTCTTTTATTATTTCTTTTATTTTTTTCAGTATATATATCAACAAAATCTTATTCTTCTCTCATATAAGATTAATTTAAAAGTAATAATTTATTTTAAATTTAATAATATATTATGTGCTATAATATTACGAAACACAAACTATGTTATAAGGAGAAAAAATTTATGAAAAAGAAAACAATTATTAGCAAGATAATTTTATCAGTATTATCTTTATCAATTTTAACAACTTGTTTACCATCTATTAGTGCTTCCGCTGACTCCTTCAAATCTGTAACTTTAGGTGCTGATTTGTCTCAAAGCCAAAAAGATGAAATGCTTAAATATTTTAATATTTCAAAAAATGAAGCCAATATATTAGAAATTACTTCTAAAGAAGAGTATGAAGCTTTAGGTAATGTTGCTTCTGCTTCTCAATTAGGTAATAAATCTATTTCCTCTTCTTATGTAGAACCTACTAACTCTGGAGGATTGAACATAACTACAAATAACTTAACTTGGGTTACTGATGCAATGATAAAAAACGCATTAATAACTGCTGGTGTTGAAAATGCTATTGTAAAAGCCTCTGCACCATTTAAAGTTTCTGGTACTGCTGCACTTACAGGTATATTAAAAGGATTTGAAAATAGTAGTGCTGGAACAAAAATTGATGAAGCTAAAAAAGAAGCTGCTAACAACGAAATAGTAGTTACTGGTGACTTAGGAGAAAAGATTGGACAAAATGACGCCACTAACTTAATTAATGATGTAAAAAAAGAAATAATAAAAGAACAACCTTCTTCCGAGAAACAACTTAACAAAATAGTAGACAAGTCTGTAAAAGATTATAAAAATCAGTTATCAGACGAAGATATTTCAAATATCAAAGCTTTAATGACTAAAATAAATGAACTTGATTTAAATTATAGTTCTTTAAAAGATCAATTAAACGATGTTACTAATCAATTAAAAGATAAATTAACTAGTGATGAAGCAAAAGGATTTTTCGCAAAGGTTGGTAAGTTCTTTGGAGACATCTGGGATGCAATAAAAGATTTGTTCTCTTCCGACAGTTCATCTACTAATACTACTGAAAATTCTAACAAAAATAATTCTTCTGAAAAAGAATCTACTAATTCAAAAGAATCTACAAACACTAACGAAACTACTAATAAATAGATTTAAAAAAGGTGATGCACAAACCGCATCACCTTTTTATTGTTACAATTATTCTCTTTTTTCTTTCATTACTCTAACAAATACCAAACCAGCAGCTACTAAACATAATATTAATATACCTATAACTACATTACTACTATCTCCAGTATTAGCATTAATAGAAGTTTTATTTTGCTCTACTGATTTATTTACTGAAATATTGCCTGTCTTATTAGCACTAGAATTCTTATTATCAAGATTTCCACTTGTATTTACACAACCAACAGTGAATTTAGAGAAGTGATCTGTGACAAAAGTAAATACCCCACTATTATCAAAATATTCACCTTTAACTTCTTCCCACTTATTACTATCTTCATCATAATAGTAAGCAACTATATCACCTTCGCCTAAAGAATTTCTTTCTTCTTTAGTAAGCTTAATTGATACCTTTACCTTTTCACCATTAAACTTTCTAATTGCCTTTAGCTTTGAATCAAGTAATTTAAATTCAAATATTTTATTAATAGTATTTATTCCTTTTATATCTTCTTCCATTACATTTTGAACAAAAGAGATATCCCCTTCACTCATATTTAATATACTCTTTGGAATTACTGTTTCTACTTTAGGTGATACAATATGAGCACCTCTTTCTTTATCAGTTATTCTAACCTCTATATTATTATCTACACTTGACTTATATAAATTATTTTCTCCTGCTGAATGAACATCATTGTTTGTAATAATATGTTTATCTCCATTATCTACTTCAAATGAATTTTGAATAACCTTAAAGCTTTTTTTAATAACTTTTGATTTATTTCCTACTTTATCAACAGCATATACTTCTAATACATAATCACCTTCAACATCGATAACTTCCCCATTATACTCTTTTCCATTCAATACACTTACTACCTTTGCATCTTTATCATCTACTATAACATTTGGTCTAACTTTCGAATAATATTTTTCTCCATCCTTTATTTCCTCTACAGATACCTTTGGAGCTTCATTATCCACCTTTATATTAGCTTTTGCTATCTCGCTAACATTTCCTGCATAATCAGTAACTTTTGCATAAATATCAGTAGATTCTGTTACCTTTACTTTTCCTTTATAAGAGTAATAGTTTTCGCCATCTAAACTATATTCGATCTTATCTACTTGTTTTTCATCACTATTTATTTCAAATTCTCCATAATTACTTTGTGTATCTATTAATTTAATTTCTGGAACAGCTGGAGCATCCTTATCTAATACTACATTTAGATTTTCTATTGTTTTATTGCCTATTGAATCATATAATTTTAACTCAATCTTATTTAAACCACTATTCAAGTTAATAACTTTACTAAACTCTTTCTTCAATTGACTTTTTGTTGGAAATCTATCTAAATTTAATACTGTATCTCCATTAATATATAATGTATATCCATCAAAATTATCCTTAACACAACCATTTAACTCAAACTTACCACTATTAACATATATATTTCCATCTTCTCTTATGACTGGTGTTGTTAAGCAAATTTCTGGATTTATAGAATCATAATAAACTTTATAAGCATAATTATAAATATATTCTCCTCTTGAATTTATAGCTTGAATTAAAACTTTATTATCACCTTGCTTTAAAGTAACAGGAACTTCAAAACTTAAATCCTCTTTAATATTAACATCTTGTCCTGCTATCTTGAAGGAAGATATATTTTTATTACTTACAAAGCCTTTTACAGTAAATACATCATTTTTAGTACTTTCAGAAGAAAGATAATTTAATGAAGACAAATTATCTATATTTACTATAAAATCATCCTTATTTGTCTTTAATACAGTTAACTTTCTTATTGTTTCATTATTTGCTTCGTCATATATAACTACTTTAACAGTATTTAATCCATCCTCTAATTCAAAATCAAAACTTCCAGCACCATCTTTCGTAAGTTCTATCTCTTTAACATCTTTATCTTTAACTAAAAATGCTGAACATTTAGTTTTATCACTAACTGAAATATTAAATTCAGCTTTATCCTTATCTGTAGTATAATAAGGCTTTTTATCACTTGCATCAGGAGTAACTTTTAATTCAGGATTCTTTGTATCTACAATAATTTCATATTCTTTAGTTTCTAGAACATTTTCATCATTATCCAAAGCTCTTACTTCTATTTTATTCTTTTCTTCTTTGACTTCTACTAACCCGCTGAAGTAATTCTCCTCTATATTAACCTCTACCCCATTAACTAATACTTTTGAAACATTACTTCCTACAGTACCTGATACACTTAACTTACCATCTTTTAAATCTCCCGAACTTACTACCATACCATTACTTATTCCTGATACAGCTAAAGTTTTAAGATTTTCTGCTTTAACTTTTTTCTCTGTTGTAGCAACATTTCCTGCATAATCAATTACAGCTAATTGAATAGAATTAACTTCATTTTCTGTAAAAGGTATCTTAGCAGTATAAATACCATTTGATTCAGTTATATCTTCTTCACCTAAACTGATAATTTCACCATTTACAGCCACTGTTGCTTGTTTAGCTACACTTGAAGCACTTTCGTCATCTTTAGCAGTCCATTTTAACACACCTACTGAATCATTTACCTTTTCAACGCCTTGAATTTCCACCACTGGAGCCTTATTATCAACTTTTACAGGAAGATCTAAAACTTGTTCTTTTGCTCCTTCAAGCTCTGTTTTACTTATAATTCTTATATAATATTGCCCATCCTTTGCAAACTTGTATTTTCCTGTTGTAGCATCATATAAGGTAGCATCCCATTTTGCATTACTAAAGTTTTTACCTACGCCATCACTTATAGTGCTTTTTCTTACATTTTCTTCGCACCATATATCTCTAAGTACATTTTTACCACTATCTAATACTTGGAATTTCAATTCCTTTGAGTTCCTTAATAAATATAACCTTGGTATAATATAATCTTGAATTTTATCATCATTGGGAGAAAAAGCTACATTATTACCATTAATAAATGTATTTCCATCAATTAATGTTGAACCGTAATATTCAAAATTCTCATCTCCAGCTTGTCCTAATCCTGTTTCAGCTACCTGCGAATCAACCGAATCTACATAATTAGGTGAATCAACTATACTTTCACGAGACCAATCTCCATAAAACCCCATAAAAGGTACATTCAATGAAGGTACATCTGCACTTGTAGAAGTAAAGTTAACATAACCTTCTACGTACCTTTGACTTTGTACATCCTTACCTATATTTAATTCACATTCAACTACCACAGTTGAATCAGCCGGAACTGTAACTTCATTCTTATTTGTAGTTACTTTAGAACCATTTAAAACTACTTCTTTAACACTACCTTCATCATCAACTTCTTCACTATAAACTTTTTCTGTTTTTAACTTATAAGTAACATCAGTCTTTCCATAGTTTTTTAATTGTAAAGTAAACTTCTTATTATTATCTACTTCTTTTAATGCTACTGCTGCCTTTCCATCTTCCCCTGTTACTATAACATTATTTTTAATAGCATCCTCTATTTGAATCATACCTGAACCTTGTCTTCTTGGTGAAAAAGGTATATTCTCATCATCATTGTACTTGTCCACAACAGGTTTTGCTGTATTCATAGCTATATTTTTTGCAAATAAAACCAAATCTTTTTCTGCAATGCCTAATTTCTTTGACTTCATACCTTGTAATATCAAAGCTTCAGCTCCTGCTGTATGAGGTGCAGCCATTGATGTACCACTCATTGTTTGATATGAATCACTATTAGCTAGCGAATAAATTTGTCCCCCTGGTGCTGCTATTTCTGGCTTAAAATCTAACGTTGGTGTTGGCCCCCAAGATGTAAAGTCTGACATATCTTTTGTATTTTCATTTTCAATTGCTTCTGCTACCTTTTTGTTTTCAAACTTATACTTAACAATATTTTTATTAATATTATTAATAAGTTCTTCACCATTACTATTTGGAATAAAGAAAATTGGAACCTTCTTCTTTATAGTTATTTCCATAGATACAAGGCTGTCATCTCCATCCTTGTTATATATAATTACTCCTATTGCCCCTCTCTTAACAGCATTTTCATATTTTTCTTGAAATGTTAAACCACCTCTTTTTATTAGAGCAACCTTTCCTTTTACATCCTTAGAGAAACTGTCTTCATCGCCATTTCCGCAATCTACTACTTCTCTATAAGAAGATAAAGCATAAATGTTTCCTCCTTTCACTATTTTATAAGGAACATCTTTTTGAACACTTCCATCTTCTGATTCATATGTTATATCACTCAATACCTTAATAGTATTTTCTGCCGATGCCACTGAAATACAATTTTCAGCTGTTGATGGAGACCCAATAGTTGAATCATCCTTAATATTATAATATTTTTGAGGAACACTTGATGAATTTGAGCTTGATGCAAGCCCTGCATTTCCTGCTGATATTACACATAAAGTTCCTGCCTTAGTTGCTTTTTCTATAGCTACATTCTCTGGGTCAGTAGGATCAGTGAACCCACAATCAGAGCCCAAACTCATATTTATTACATCCGCACCCAATTTTACAGAGTCTTCTATAGCAGCAATAATATCATCATCATAAGCTGAACCTTGACTAGGATTATTAGTAAATACCTTCATAGCAAGAAGTTGTGCTTCTGGAGCTACTCCCTTTACTGCTTGCAAAGTATCCAGTCCTTTATCATCACCATTAGCAGCAACTATACCAGCAACATGCATACCATGCTCACTTCCTGAATAATCAATCACTTCATTATTTCCATCTGCATAGTTATAACCAAAAGGTACTTTATCTGTAAAATAACTACCATAGCTTAACTCATCTACTTCTTTCTCTGCTTTATCCTTAGTAATTTTTATTTTGTTTGCATCTATATTCTTTAAATCTTTATGAGTATAATCAATACCTGTATCTATTATAGATACAACCATTCCTTCACCTTTATAACCATAATCTTTCCAAGTTTCTGTAGCTTGAGTTAACTTTTTAGCATATTCCATATCTGGTTTATATGATTTTACTTCAGTTACTGTCTTTACACCTTCAATGCCACTTAATTTGTCAATATCTCTTCTGTTAGCATCAATAGAAAAACCATTTACTAGATATCCAAAACTTCTATGAACTGTTTTTCCTGTTATTTCTTCAGCTTTTGTTATAACTTCTGCTTGTTTATCTTTAACTTTTTCTTCTTCATTCTTTACAGTATCGTCATAGTTTGAATCCTCCACATTAATAGCAGCCTCTTCTTCTAATTGAACTATAACCCTTACTTCTTCATCTTGAGATTTATTTTCTTTATTTTCTGTATTTAATTTTTCCCCTTTTGTATGTTTAGAATTATTTTTTATATAATTTCTCATTTGATTTACTATAGTTTCTTTTAAATCTGCTTGTAATACTTCTTTAGCATCAGCTGATACATAACTATTATTTAAAAATAATGTTACTGTTAATGTAACAGCTGTAACTATTGAAATAAGTTTTTTATTTCTCCCTTCCATTAAAATCCCTCATTTACTTTTATTGTCTTATATTTTTACCTAATTAACCAAAACTACAGAAGGATGACTTTATAAAATTTATACAAAGTCATCCTTCTAGTAAACTTTAAACATCTATAATTTTATTTCGATTAATTATTTTTTAGATGTTATTTATCTTTTTTCCTTCCAAATACTGATAATACTGCACCAGCTGCAGCTGCAAGTATTGCTATAATTCCTACTGTTCCTGTTACTGCAGCATCTCCAGTCTTAGTTAATTTGCTAAATCCACTATTATTATCAGATACAACATTATCAGATACAACATTATCAGATGGTGTCACATCATTTCCTTGTACCTTATCTACTGGTTTTTCGCCTGCACCAGGTGTTTGTCCTGGCTCTGCACCTGCTTGACTATCAGTAACTTGTGCAATTGCAAATTTTCCTAATTTAGAAGTTTCAAATGTAAATGTTGAATCTATTAATTCTCCATTAACATCAAACCATTCATTTTTCTCCTCATCATAGTATTTAGCAACTAGTTTTGTAGCTACTAAACTCTTAACAGTTAACTTAGCTAGTTCTTCATCAGTAAGATTAATTGAAACCTTATATCCTGATTTAGTTGAACTTACTACTTCCTTATCTCCTGACTTAAGTGCAAATTCATATACCTTACCAGTTGATTTTAATCCTTTTAGTAATTCACTATCTTCGTATACTTTTTGAGTAAATACAAGATCTTTTTTATCTTTTACTACTTCTTTATCAACAAGTACCTTTACACTTGGTGATACGAAAGCTTGTCCTGCTGTATTGTCATCTATAGCTGCTTCTACATCTCTATCATCTGTAGATTCATATACTACATGATTATCACCTACTGGTTTTATACCATTATTAGTTAATATATGTTTTGTACCAACAACTTTTTCTGTAGTATTTTGAGCTAGAATTACTGTTTTCTTAACAACTTCTGACTTGTTACCAGCTTCATCAACTGCATAAGCCTCTACTTCATGTTTTCCTTCTACAGTTAATTCTTTTCCATCATATTCTTTACCGTCTACTAAAACAGTAACCTTTGCATTCTTATCATCTACATCAACAGTTGGTTTTACTGGAGTATAATAAGTTTGTCCATCAACGAATCCTTTTATAACAACCTTTGGTGCTTCTGTATCGATGTCTACAGTAACTTTTTCTGCTTCACTAACATT
This sequence comes from Clostridium sp., assembly GCA_015058405.1. GTDB lineage: Bacteria > Bacillota > Clostridia > Clostridiales > Clostridiaceae > Clostridium. The sequence continues at coordinate 4,856 of SVCL01000127.1, read as the reverse complement.
TCCTGCATAATCTACAACTCTTACATAAACATCATTAGATGAATCAACTGTAAATTCTTTTGCACATTCAACATAATTTTTACCATCAAGGCTATATTCATATTTGTCTATTTGTTTTTCATCACTATCTATAGTAACTGTAACAGGTTTATTAGTTACCTTATCTGTACTTAATTTAACCTTTGGTTTGTTTGGAGCAACTGTATCTAAAACTACAGGAAGACTTTGATTAAACTTATTATTCATTTCATCATAAGCAGTTATATCAATAGTATTTGTTCCTTCCTTAAGAGCTACTTTTTTAGCAAAATCTCTTGTTAATAATTCTTTATCTTCTACTGGATATTTATCTAGATTTAATACAACATCATCATTAACATATAATGTATATCCATATAAGTTATCTAAAATAGTTCCCTTAACTTCAAATTCAGGTTTATTAGTATAGATATTTCCATCCTCTCTAGCCACAACACCACTATCTAATGTTACAGTTGGGGCTGTTTCATCATAATATACTTTTACTGAATAGTTTTGAGTTAATGTTCCATCATTATCTACACCATAAATTTTTAATAAGTTTTTACCTTCTCCTAATTTAAAGTCATAAGAGAATGTTAAATCATCATTTACTTTTACATCTTCACCATTTAACTTAAATTCTTTTGGCATTTCATTTACACTACCTTTAACAGTGTATACACCATTCTTAGTTGAATCTTTTCCTAAGAATGCATATTTCTTTAATGCACCTAAATCAACTTTAAACTTAGTTGAAGAAGTATTTTTTAAAACCTTTATTTCTTTAACAGTTTCATTTTCGTACTTATCATAGCCATATAATTTTAATGTATTTACACCATCTACTAATTTAATCTTAGCATTACCATTACCCTCATTATCTAATTCAATTTTAGTAATATCACTTGAACCATTTACTTGTACTAAACATAATTCTTTAGTACCAAATTTATATAAGCCTGATGGATCTGTAACTTTAACACTTAAGTTTAATTTATCATTTGAAGTAGTATAATAACTTTCTCCCTTTGTAGCATCAGTAGTAAACTCAACTTCTGGACCTTTTGAATCTAAAGTTACTTTAAATTCTTGATTTATTACCTTATTTCCATCTTTATCTTCAGCATATACTTTTATAGTATTTTCACCTTCTACTACATCAACTGGAACCTCGAAGTAATTATCTTTAACTTCTACTTCTTTATCATTTATAACTAACTTCTTTAAATTAGCTCCTGCAGTTCCTTTTACAACAAACTTACCATCTTCTAAATCATTTCCTGTAATATACATTCCATCTTTAAGTCCTGAAATAGCAATTGTCTTTAATTCTCCTACTTTGTATCTTCCTTCTGATACTGCTATATTTCCTGCATTATCAGTAACTGCTAGTTTAACATCATTTACTTCACCATCTGCAATAGGAAGTACTGCTGAATATTTTCCATCTACTTCTTTGACATCAGATCCTGATAATGTATACTTTGTATCATTTACGTATACTACAAATGTGTCCATAAGATTTGAACCATTTTCGTTATCTGATGCATTCCAGTTAAGTTTATACTTAACTTTTCCATCCTTATCTGAATACTTTTCTATACCAGTTATTTCTGCTGTAGGAGCAACTGTATCAACCTTTATTGGTAAATCAAGAACTTGTTCTTTACTTCCTTCTAGTTCTAACTTATTAATAACTCTAATCTTATATTGTCCATCTTTTACTTGTTCAAATTTAGATGTAGCTGCATTATATACAGTACCATCCCACTTAGCACCACTTAAATATTTAGCATAAGTTCCATCAATAGCATCAGCATAGTTATTCTTCCTTGTATATTCAGCTTCATATACATCCTTAATTACATTTCCTTCTGAATCTACAACTTGAACTTTAGTATTCTTAGAATTTCTTAAGAAATATAATGCTGGATAAACAGTATCTTTAACTCCATCTTGGTTAGGTGAAAACGCTACAATTTCCTTATTAATCTTAGTTTTTCCATTAACCTTTTGTGTTCCATAATATCCAAAGCCAGAACCACTATTACCACCTAATCCAGTTGTTCCAATTATTGAATCACTACTATATTCAGGTGTATCAATAATATTTTCTTTAGACCAATCACCATAGAATCCCATGAAAGGTACTGATAAAGCTATATCATCGCTATCTTCTGGAGTAAATCTTAAGAATCCTTCAACAAATCTTTCAGTAGTTACATTATCAGCAATTTCTAATGTAGCATTAACAGTTGCAGTTTCTCCTGGTTTAACTGTTACTGAATCTGAATCGAAAGTAACTTTAGAACCATCTAAAACAACTTCCTTAATCTTTGCTCCATTAACTACTTCTTCACTATAAACTTTTTCTTGATTTAAATTATAAGTTACAGCTTTATCTCCGTAATTCTTTAATTCTAAACTAAAGCTTGTAGTTTTACCTACTTCTTTTAATGTAGCTGCACCTTTTCCATCTTTAAATGTTATAGCTACATTATTCTTTATTGCATCTTCAATTTGCATCAATCCAGCACCTTGTCTTCTTGGTGAATATGGAATTGAATGAGTATCATCATATTTATCAATCATTACATTAGCTGTATTCATAGCAGTGTTTTTTGCTAATTTAACTAAATCTGCTTTATCTAAACCTAAGTTCTTTTCTTTTAAACCTTGAATTATTAAAGCTTCTCCACCAGCTGTATGTGGTGCTGCCATTGATGTACCACTCATGTTTTGATATGAGTTTTCATTAGCTAAAGAATAAATATCTCCTCCTGGAGCAGTAATTTCAGGTTTAAACTCTAATGTAGGAGTAGCTCCCCATGAAGTATATTGTGACATATCTGCATCATCTGGGTTTACACCAGCAACTTGTCCACTACCCAAAGTAACCTTATACATTCCACTTTCTTTTATAGCTTCAACTAACTTTTTACCATCGCCCAATCCTATACTAAATACAGGTTTAGTAATTTCTTCTGTAATACTCATACCCATTGGAGCATTTCCACCAGCTTCACTATTAAAAATTATTACACCTGCAGCATTACGCTCTAAAGAATTTTTATATTTTTCACTAAATGTACATCCACCTCTTTGGATTAATGCAATCTTTCCTGTTAAATCTTTTCCCTTAAAATCTTCAGATTGTCCTAAACCACAATAAACAATTTCTCTTTCACCTGATATAAGATCAAAATTTGAACCTTTATTAATACTTGCTGCAACATCTGATTTATTGCCCTTTGAATCTTCAAATACTACTTTTGAACTTGCTATAACACTATTTTCCATAGAGGCTACCGATAAACTTTCATTTGTTATAGATGGAGAACCTATCATAGCAGTATCTTTTAGCCCTAGTGCATTATTAGGTTGACTATTAGCACTATCATTAGTTGAAGTGGCTGAGTTACCTGCTGAAATAACACAAATTACTCCTGCTTCACTTGCTTTTCTAACTGCTGTATTTTCTGGATCATCTGGATTACTAAATCCTGATGGTGAACCCAAACTCATATTAATTACATCTGCACCTAACTTAACTGAATCTTCTATAGCAGCTATAATATCATCATCAAAAGCTGAACCATAATTAGGATTATTACTAAATACCTTCATTGCTAAAAGTTGAGCTTGTGGCGCTACACCTTTAATAGATTCGTAAGTATCTATTCCATCATCATCACCATTTGCAGCAACTATACCAGCTACGTGCATACCATGTTGACTTCCATCATCTATTACATTTTCATTTCCATCTGCATAGTTATAACCATATGGAACTTTATCAGTAAAATGTACTCCGTAACCTATTTCTGAAATTTGATCTTTAACATCTGATTCTTTTAATTTTATTTTTTCTTTATCTATTTTTTGTAAATCTTTATGTCTATAATCTATACCAGTATCAATAATAGATACTAACATTCCTTCACCTTTATATCCAAGGTCATTCCAAGTACTTACTGCTTGAGTAAAATTCTTAGCAGTAGTCATATCTGGTTTATATGATCTTACTTCTGTAACACATTTTACTCCATTAATAGCGTTTAATTTTTCAATATCACTTCTTTTAGCATCTATAGAAAAACCATTAACTAAATATCCAAAACTTCTTCTAATAGCTTGTCCAGTAATTGCTTCTGCTTCTGCAATTACATCAGCTTGATTATCTTTTATATTTTCTTCTTTTTCTTTTACTTCATCAGTATATTGGCTGCCTTCTCCATCTATAGCTGATTTCTTTTCCAATTGTACTATTACTCTGATTACCTCATCAGGATTTACTACTTTTTCCCCATCTTCATTTGATGTTTTGTTTGCTTGTACATTATTTTCAATATCTTGTGAAGCCTTAGCTTGATATTCTTCTATTTGTTTCTTCATGGCTTCCTTTACATCATCACTAGTCACCTTAGCTGATGTATTTAATGTTCCCCAATTTACAGATGAACTAAACATTAACGATAAAGTAGTTACAAATGCTATAAATTTTTTATCCTTCTTTTTCATAATTACCCCCTATTTTCCTTCTTAATTGTTATTGTTAATAATACATCTTTTTTTAATTTTTGTAAACAAATATTCTTTTATTTTTTTATTTTTCTATTATTTTTTATACTTTTATATATATTTTCAATATTTCACAACCTTATTTTTTTAATAAAATAATATGAAACGCAAAAATAAAAAGGGAGTGTCGCATTAGCAATTTAAAAAATTGCTAATGGCACTTCCTTTTTTTGATGAATATATCTATTTTAGGTTACTAAAAAACTTTAATCTAAAATTTGACGCACTTTAATAAAGGTTCGTAAAAATATATT
>SVCL01000126.1 GCA_015058405.1 Clostridium sp. | reverse complement strand
TCATTCAATGTTATCACCTTCCACACAACCTTTATACACATATTATTTCCATATTAGTATGTGTATAAATTCAATGGAAAATTATCGGTGGAAGAATTTTAAATTATTTATTTGGTATGCTTTTAGTATATGTTAAACAATAGCAGAAAGACATAATAATAAATTAAAGTTAGGTAATAGACAAGTAAAACAAAATAAAAATATAGATGAATTTATTGATAATTTTAATCAAATATGCAAGGGGTGGTTTAGGTCTTTTCATGGTGTTGCAACTAAGTACTTAAAAGGTTATTTTTGTTGGTTCATAATTTTCAATATAAAGAGGATTATAAATAATATTGAGTTTTTTATAAAATTAGTTCTTGGAGAATTTTTTGAGAAAATTGAGAGCATAAGCTAATAGAATTCTAACAACATTTATTTTAGAAAGACCATTAAATAAAAAAATTTAAAATAAAATAGATACTTTTCAAGATAAAATATGCAAAAATTATTAAAAACAAACTAAAATTCCTATTAACATTAGTTAACGTTTACTGGCATTTGTATATAAGTATAATTATAAATAAGAGCGAGCAAATGGTATTTATGGGGGCAAAGTAAATGAAAAAGGGGAAGATATTAGGATTAATTTCTGAAGCAATTATAATAATAGTTTTAACATCTTTCATTGGGTGTGATTATGATGTGGCTAGTTCAAATTTAAATAATGCTGAAGAATATGATGGGAGCATAATGGGGATAAAAACAAAGCTTACCAATGCGAAACTTGATGGGAAGGAAGCTTCAGTAGATGGAACAGTATTAACCACAACATTAACATTTACGCCACCTCCAGCAGGACATGGGAATCCAGCAGTAAATGGAGGGCCAGATTGGTCAATGGAACCAATACTTTTTGATTATCTTTGTGGTTATAGTTTACAACCAGAAAAAACATTTAAGCCATCATTATTGGAAAGTTATGAATTTAAAGATAAGGTATTAACTTTGAAGTTAAAAGAGGGCTTAAAGTGGAGTGATGGCAGTCCAATGACTGCTGACGATTTGCTATGTACTATCTACATAGACATGACAATAAATAAGATTGCTTACTATGCTGAATCAGTAATCGAACTTAACGATACAACTATTCAGATAATATACAATACAGAGTCACCTTTAATATTAGATTATATTCTAAAATCACCACTTAAATATCCTAAAAAAGAATATGGCAAGTATGGTGAAGAGTATAAGAAGGCTTTTGAAACCATGAGAGCTACAAAAGAAAATGGGAATTATGCATTTACAAAAGAAGGAGAAAATTATATTTCAAGTATAGTAGAAGAGTTTAATAACTACCTTCCAGACATAAAAACTATTATGTGTTCTGGACCTTATGTAGTAAAAACAATAACTTCTTCTGAAATGATATTTGAAAGAAATCCTAACTATAGGATTTCAATGAAAATAGAAAAAATAAAAGCTATAAGGCCAACCAGTTCAGAATCAACAGCAGTTGCTATTTTGAATAAAGAATATGATGCAGAGGGAATGGGTTTATCTAAAGATATGGCCAAAAAGGTTGCAGAAAATAATAAAGATACTATTAGACAGATGATTATACCAGAATATAGTCAAGTAGGATTTTGTTTTAATGTAACTAAAGCACCTACAGATGATATTAATCTTAGGAAAGCCATAGCATATGTAATAGACAAAAAAGCTATTGCCCCAATATCTGAGCCAGGAATGGAAGTCGGAGATCAATATGCAGTAGCTCTTCCGCCTTCGGTTCGGGATAAGTATTTAGATAAAGACTTTTTAGATTCTTTAGAAGATTACACAATGAATAAAGAAAAAGCAGAGGAGTTACTAAAGGATGGAGGTTGGCAAAAAAAAGATGATAAGTGGATTAATAAAGATGGAGAATCACCAGAAATAAAAATTGCAGGTGTTACGGAGTTTCCAGCTCATGTAGTTATGGGTGAATCAGCAGCAAAAATGCTAAAGGATTTTGGATTAAATGCTATTTTTACACCAAAGGAATCAGCCGCATATAATGATTATGCTGTTTCAGGTGATGCATCAATTATTATAGATGGGTTTGGTAGCACTCAAAATTCTCAGCATCCCTTTGAAGCATACGATGCATTATCTTGGTATGGAAAAAGGATGAACATAAAAGATGCAGATAAAGGGGAACAAGTTTATAAAGATGAAGTTAGCAACAAAAAATTCAAATACTCAGAAAACTTATTAAAACTTTTTGAGTCAAAAGATGATGCTGCAATTACTGAAAATACAAAAGAGTTTGCAAAATTCTATAATGATGAAATGTGGTATTTGCCAATAACTGAAAAGTATTACATATATAGAATTCATAATGAGAAACTTTCAATGGCTCCTGCAGAAACAGGAAAAGAATTAGCAGATTTCTATTGGTCAGGAACAACTAGTTCACTACTAGGAAAGATGCTTAGAGATGGACAAGTATATTATGTTAAATAGAAGAAAATTTCTATTTACTTTAATATAAAAAATTTAGAATTGAGAACAAAATTTGAAGTCAAGGATATGTAGATTTTAATAATCATCTAAATTTCCCCAGAATAAACTAGATTTTATCTTGAGCATCAAATTCTCAGTTCTAAATTTTTAATTTTGTAGAGAAATGATATAGGATTAGGATACTAGGTATAAAGAGTTTGAAAAATGTTGTATAATATGGTTACAAAAGATGATTGGAGATATATATATGGGAAATTATACAATAAAGAAATGTAGTATGGATGATATAGAGAAAATTAAATATATAAGTGAGAGAACATTTTTTGAAACTTTTTCTGAGGAAAATACAGAAGAGGATATGGAGAATTATTTAAACGAAAACTTTTCTAAAATAAAATTAGCAAGTGAAATAAATACAAAGGGATCTATTTTTTATGTGGTTGAAGAGTATAATAATGTGTTAGGGTATATGAAAGTAAATTTTGATAATGCACAAACTGAGCCGGATCATAATAATTCTTTAGAGGTTCAAAGAATTTATATTCTAGAAGGCTATAAGGGTAAAGGATTAGGCAAAAGATTAATTGAAAAATCAAAGGAAATTGCTAAAGAAAATAACTTGGATTATGTTTGGTTAGGAGTATGGGAAAATGGGAGTGTCGCATTAGCAATTTAAAAAATTGCTAATGGCACTTCCTTTTTGGATAAATATAGCTATTTGGAGTTACTAAAAAACTTTGATCTAAAATTTAACGCACTTTAATAAAGGTTCGTAAAAATATAATTTTTT
>SVCL01000011.1 GCA_015058405.1 Clostridium sp. | reverse complement strand
TCCTTAGTGATTTTTTCAATTACTTGTTGTATAATGTTCATGAGGTTAGCTCCTTTGTATGTTTTTTTTGGTTGTAATTTAATAATAACATACGGAGCTAGTCTCTTTTATTTTTTTCCTACAGTAATTTTACACTAAGAATTCCAATGACAACTCTGTCTAGACCTGCAAGATCCTTAGTAACCTCTACATTTTCATAGCCATTAGATTCCATAAGCTGTTTAACACTCTCTCCTTGATCATAGCCAATTTCAAAAGAAAGTATTCCATTTTCATTTAATACTTTTTTACTTTCTTCTATTATTCTTCTATAAAATACAAGACCATCATCTCCACCACTTAATGCTGTACGTGGTTCATAGTCTTTAACATCTGACATAAGAGTATTAATTTCATCTTCTTTTATATATGGTGGATTTGAGACTATAAGGTCATACTTTTTCTCCATTTTTAAAACTTCTGTAAGAAGATCACTTTTTATAAATTTTATTCTGTCTTGTAAATTATTTTTAATTATATTAATATTAGTTACCTTTTCAGGAATATCATAATAATCTATAGCATCAACATGAATATTTTTTCTATAGTATGCTAATGCAATACCTATAGCACCACTCCCTGAACAAAGGTCACATACCATCAAGCTCTCATCTTCTTTAATTCTCTTAAGAACTTCTTCAACTAATACCTCTGTATCACTTCTAGGAATCAGAACACCCTCTTCTACATGAAAATCTAATCCCATAAAATCACATTCACCTAGAATATATCTTATTGGCATCTTTTCTTTTCTTTTTTCTATAAGTTCTAAATATTGTTTTTCTTCTATTTCATCTACTATCTTATCATTATTAGTCATTAAATATAATTTTTCTTTATTTAAAACTTTTCCAAGTAATAATTGAGAATCTAATCTAGCCGTATCTATATCTACTCCAGCTAATATTTTAGTTCCTTCATTTAATAATTCACCTATAGTTTTCTTCTTTTTAATCCCTTCTGCTTTCATTAATGATGCTATTGCCACCTCTATCTGATCTCCTTCCGGTTCTCTTGTTGTTAGTTTTTGCAACTGTAATCCTGGATAAGCTATTATTTTAGCTAACTTATTATTATTTTTACCTAACCACTTTATTATTTCATAAGTAATTCCAGATACAACTGGTATTAATATTATTCTTAATAGGAGTCTTTCAAAAAAATTTCCCCAACCTGTTAAAGATATTACAAATATACTTACTATCATTATTAAAAATAAAAAGTTAGTTCCACACCTTGGATGAAATCTAGAAAACTTCTTTACATTTTCTATGGTTAATTCCTCTTCCGCTTCGTAACAAAATATTGTTTTATGTTCAGCTCCATGATATTGGAATACTCTATAAATATCATCCAGTTTACTAATTCCCCATATGTACATAATTAGTATAATTATTCTTATAACAGCTTCTATTAAATTAAGACCGACCGCAGAAAAACCAATATTTTTAAAAATATTTGCTATTGCAGTTGGTATTCCTACAAATAAACCTACTGCAAATAAAAATGATGTCATCATAGTTAATGTTATAAGAATATTTTCTGCCCTTTTTCCAAGTTTACTTTCTAGCCATTCTTCAAATTTTGAACTTTCCTCTTCTTCTTCAAAAAATGAAGCTGAATAATTTAAAGTTTTTATCCCAACTATAAGAGAATCAATTAATACAAATATTCCTCTAATAAAAGGAATATTTAAAAACTTAAACTTCTTTGTAATAGATATAAATTTTTCAAGTTTAGTTTCAATTTCCCCGTTTTCTTTTCTCACAGCTGTCGCTGTTCCTTTGGTGCCCCTCATCATAACACCCTCTATTACAGCCTGACCTCCCACGTCACACCTTTTCATTAACTCATCTCTTTCTAAAATTATTTTTCTTCTTTATATTTATAATAGCACTTTCCACATAATGATTCATATTCAACATTATCAACATGATCTATTGCTATTTGCTCGCCAGAAAATACAAACTTATTATTGATTTTTCTAGCATTAACTATTGCTTTACTTCCACACTTACATATAGTCTTCATTTCTTCTATACTATGCGCTAATAACAATAATCTAGTACTTCCTTCAAACCCTTCCATTAGGAAATCTGTTCTTAGTCCATAACAAATTACTGGTATATCTAATTTTACTGCAATACCAAATAACTGATCTATTTGTTTGGATTTCATAAATTGAACTTCATCAACTAATATACAATCTAACTTCCCATTATTTTTAACATTTTCTTGTACTCTTTCATATATATCATCTTCCTTAGTTATTACCATATCAACTTTTCTTGTAACACCTAATCTAGATACTAATTTATCTCCACCTTTTTTATCTGTAGCAGGTTTTAGTAAAACTACTCTTAATCCTCTTTCTTCATAATTATATGCTACTTGCATTAAGTGAGTTGACTTTCCTGAATTCATTGCTCCATATCTAAAATATAATTTACTCATTATTTTCTCTCCTTAAAACTTTATTATCAATTGATTATAGCATTTAATCATTTTCTAACCAATTAATTTATTCATTTAAATTTAATTACATCAATATGTATTTTTTTGAATTTTTTCATATTAATATAATTATCTATAACACCAAAATCCATTTAACCCTATATAATTATTTACATACAATAAAATATATATATTAATTTATTGACGTTAAAAATCTGCTATGATATACTTTAGTAGTTATATCGAAATACATATTTGTATTATTGAAAGAGGTGAAATAAATGAGAGAAGGCATACATCCAGAATACCATCACGACGCAGTGGTTAAGTGTGCATGTGGAAATACTTTTACAACTGGTTCAGTTAAGAAAGAACTTAAAGTAGAAATATGCTCTAAATGCCACCCATTCTTCACTGGTAAGCAAAAAATTATGGACGTCGGCGGTAGAGTTGACAAGTTCAATAAGAGATTTAACCTTAACCAAGGTAAATAGGAATTTATGGGAAAGACATTGTCTTTCCCATTTTCTTTATTTATCATGTGTAAGATTTTATATTTTATAGAATAATATATATGCACCATTTTATATAGAAACGAGTGAATTGAATGAAAAAAGTTTTAATCTTGACTACCTCAACAGGCCAAGGTCATAACCAAGCTGCCAATTCATTAATTGAAACTCTTACAGCAGCTGGATTCAAATGTGTAAAACGTGATTTTTTAGCTAATACTGATAAACTTTTTAATAAAGTTATAGTTAGTGGCTATGAAATATTTGCATCATTACTTCCTAAAACTTATGGTTTCTTTTACAAATTAACAGATAATAATTTATCTAATAAGATAACGTTTAGCTTCTTTTTTAATGTTCAGCGAAAGCTTTCAAAACTTATTGAAAATGAAGAACCTGACATTATAATAGCAACACATCCTTTTACTGTTAATATAATTTGTAAATTAAAAGCTAAAGGACTCGATATACCTTTTATATCAGTAGTTACAGATTTTAAAGCACATTATACTTATATTCATCCTTTAGTTGATTCATATATTACAGCTAGTGAAAGTACAAAAAACTTTTTAATTAATGAAGGAATAAAAGCTGAAATTATACATCCAATAGGTATTCCTATAAAAGAAAGTTTTTATTCAAAAAATAAAAATATTAATTTTGTTAAAGATAAAGAATACTTTAGTTTATTACTTATGAGTGGAAGTATGGGACTTAAAAATATTTCTTATGTTTTAGACGAATTACTTAAAAATCCAAATAAGTTAAGAATTACAGTTGTGTGTGGTAATAATGATAAGCTACGAAAATCTTTAGTGAAAAAATGTTCTAAAAATTATCCTAATAAAAAGATTCATATATTAGGTTTTTCTAATGACATCGCTTCTTTTATGGAGTACTCAGATGTATTAATTTCAAAACCTGGAGGGCTTACTGTTACAGAAGCTATAGTAAAAAATATACCTATAATTATACCTTTCGTTATTCCAGGACAAGAAACTGAAAATGCAGAACTTTTAGAATCTCATGGATATGCTTATTATATTAAAGATTATAGATTAATAAATAGTGCTATAAATAAACTTATATACGAACCTGAAGTTTTAAACCAAATGAAAGAAAACTTAAAAAAGTTATCTAATTCATACTCTACTACTGCAGTGGTAGATATAGTTAATAACTTATTAAAAAAGAGAAATAGCAATTAAACTATTTCTCTTTTTCTTATCTTTTTGTAAAATTATTTTTTTCAAATGTATCTACAAATTCTCTATTATTTTTAGTTTTATAAAGCATATTTATCAAGTTTTCAGTTATACTTTCTATATTGCCATCCTTATACATTGTTTTTCTAAGAGTATAGCTTACTTCTTTTTCTTCTGGTGTTAATAATAAGTCTTCTTTTCTAGTTCCAGATTTATATATATCAATAGCTGGGAATATTCTTCTTTCTTGAAGTTTTCTATCTAAATGAACCTCCATATTTCCTGTTCCTTTAAATTCTTCAAAAATCATATCATCCATTCTTGAACCTGTTTCAACAAGTGCTGTTGCAAGAATAGTTAAACTTCCACCATTTTCAATATTTCTAGCTGCTCCAAAGAATTTCTTAGGCATAATTAATGCTCCTGGATCTAAACCTCCTGAAAGAGTTCTTCCTGTTGGTGTAACTGTAAGATTATATGCTCTTGATAATCTAGTTAAACTATCTAATAATATAACAACATCTTTTCCTTGTTCTACTATTCTTTTTGCTCTTTCTAATACTATTTGAGAAACCTTTGCATGGTTTTGTGGCTCTTCATCAAAAGTAGAATAAATTACTTCACCTTTTATACTTCTTTGCATATCTGTAACTTCTTCTGGTCTTTCATCTATAAGTAAAACAATTAATACAACTTCTGGATGATTAGTAGTTATACTTTGTGCAATCTTCTTAAGCAATGTTGTTTTTCCTGCTTTAGGTGGTGCTACTATAACCCCTCTTTGTCCTTTTCCTATAGGACATATTATATCCATAAGTCTAGATGAAAGATCCCCTTTATTGTTAGTTTCTAATCTTAATCTTTCTTCTGGGTATATAGGCACAAGAGATTCAAATGATTTTCTACCTATAGCTTTCTCAGGAGTTTCGCCATTTACTTTTTCAACAAATAATAAAGCTTTAAACTTTTCTCCTTCTTTAGCTTCTCTGACTTTACCTACAACTTCATCACCAGTTTTCAAGTTAAATCTTCTTATTTGAGATGGAGATACATAAATATCTTCATTGCTTGTCAAATAATTCTTACATCTTAAAAAGCCAAAACTATTATTTTCTAGTATTTCTAATATACCTCTAGTTGTATTAGAGTCATTAATCATAGCTTTAAGCTGCTCTTTTTTTTCCGTAGTTCTTTCTTCACTTCTATTTACTTCAGTATTCTTATTTTCATATCTTCTTGTATTATTAAAAGTACTATTAGTATTTCCTGCATTTTTAGGTGCTATTTTCTCTCTTAAAATAACTCCATCTTTTTCAATACTATTAGGCTTATTAGCTAATATTTCTTCTACCAACTCATTTTTTTTGAACTTTGATATATTTTTTATTCCCATTTCCTTAGCTATATTCTTTAATTCTGCTAAGGTCATAGCTTCATATTTTTCCTTTGTCAAAATGACACCTCCATAATTTTTAAATTATCTATCTGAATTAAACTTGATTTGTTCTTGAAATGAAAATAGGCATGATATTCTATGACTATAATGATAATTATAACTACTCAATTCTATTTTAACAAGTTTTCTTCTACTTCAAAAAACTTTTCTCTAAATTCTTTGTTTATTAATAATTTTTCTTCTGCTTTTTTTGTATTATATATTACACTTCTTTTATTTTTATAATTCAAAATATGCATAAGTTCTGTCTCATTAATACATTTATATTTTTTTAATAATAATAGAAGTAGATATTTACTTTCTTTATTTTTTAGTAAATTAATAAATTCTTTATCATCCATACCATAATATAGGGATAATACTTTAATTATTTTCATATACCTATAAGATTTATTCATAGTTCAATCACCTTAATTATATATATTTTATTCAAAGTATTTCCATATATTAAACAAAATAATCATACTTCATCCTAAAATATACATATACTAATAGTAATAAAAAAATCTTGAAATATCTTAAACATAAAATATCTCAAGATTTTAAAATTATTATTGAGCCTTAATTTTTAATGATAACTTAGTATCAACAGGCATTTGCCCAGATATAGCTAATGAATAATCTATCTTCAACTCTCCGCCATTTTCATTCATTTCTACTTCTAATGCTTTTGTATTGATACTTAATTCTAATATTCCATAAGGAGTTTGATACATAGATACAGAAGGTTCCTCTTTATTAAAACACATCTTAGTAGTTGTAGTACCTTCTCTCTCTAATACCACCTCTTTATCTTTTATAGTTAAAGTGGTAGTAGTACCTGCCATTCCAGAAATCTCAGTTTCTTCATAAATAGCTTTATATCCATCATTAAGTTTTATGTATTTTCCTGGTGAAACTACTTCAATTATATCTTCATTCTCTATATTAGCATTACTTACCACACTAATAATTGCCTTCTTATCCATATAGACCTCCTAAATCCTTATATTATATACTCTTTAATTTCTTCTTCTGTTGCTGGTTTTATATCAAATTTTTCTTTGAATTGTGTTCCAAAGAAACCACACTTTACTGTAACTACATCAGCATCTTTTCCTTTACTATATCTTGCAGTTAACTTAGAAGCTAATTCTTTATCTTCTTGAGAAGGTTGTCCAACTATAACCCCCATTGCTCCCATATGACTGCTTGGTAAAAATACTGTATCATTACTATCTATTAATGCTTTTATTGCTTCTCCTTCTTCAGCATTTCTAGATACTATAATTTTAGTACCATTTTTACTTACAAAATGTCTTCCATACTTTAATAAATGAATTTCTTTAGCACTTACATTTTCATCTCTATCTATTGCATCTTTTAATCTTACAGAATAATTTGGTTCTGTTAATTTACATCCTCCTGCTGGCGATGGATAATCTATAATTCCCCATTTTTCTGCTAATTCCATTTGAATTTTTCTACTTCTACCTGAAATCTTTAATAACTTTTCTCTATCTACAAGCCCTGATAACTCCATTTCAGTTGGCTCTAAATTCAAAGCACATAAAGGTCTTAAAATCTTATCTGCATATCCTGAAGCCTTCTTAACTGTATTTAAAGCTTGCTTATTTTGTGACATTGGTCTTTGATTTAATACTTCTCCTGTTATTATGAAATCAGCATTAAAAGTTTCTAGTAACTTTCCTGAATAGTTCATCATCATAGCATGGCAATCAACACATGGATTCATATTTTTTCCTCTACCATGAGCTGGATTTTTCACCATTTCAAAATGTTCTTCTGAAAAATTAACTACCTCAAGTCTTATACCTATTTGCTCACACATCTTCTTTGCACTTTCTTCACCAAAGAAATATGATTTAAAACATATACCTATTACTTCTATTCCTTGATCCATAATTAGTTTAGCAGCTAAAGTACTATCTAATCCACCGGACATCATCGCTAATGCTCTTGTCATAATAAAATTACCTCCGAATAATTCTTTACGTTATAATTTATAGTTTATGATTTTTGTCTACTTTAATCAAGTAGTAATTTAAATTGTATTATTTTAATCAAATATTTTTTTTATAAATTCTAAAAACTTAAACTTAACCTCTACTTTCTCTTCTGATTTATTTTCATTTACAGCCTCATCAAGTTTTTCTCTACTTTTTTCTTGTTCTACTTCGCCCTTAGATACATCTATAAAACATAAAGAAGGAAACATTACACACCACCAATTATGTCCTTCTCCTTTTCCTATCAAAATCCTAAAAGCCTCATAATTTCCTTGAGGTAATACTATATTTCCATAAGACTTTTCTGGAAAGTTCTCTTGACCAAATTCTGTTGTTACATCATAATCATAACCTTGGTCTTTTATAATATTTCTTGCTATTTCTTTAACTTTTTCTTCATTCTCTTTTATTATCTCCCTAGCTTCTTCTCTACTATTTATATCATTTAAATAAGGAAAAAGATAGTTAATAACTTCATCACGTACCTTAAGTTTCAAGTTTTGATCTTCATTAGTATCACTATTTGCTAACACATGAAATCTAATTACTATATCCTTAACATCTTCGTAGGAATATATTTTTTCCTCAACTGCTTTTGTAATGCTTGTACATAAATTTAAAATACAACCTAAAAATAAAATAACAACTATTATCATCTTAAAACTTTTTCTCATAACAAAACCCCCTTACAGCTTTTAATTCTTGCCAAAGAGGAGTTTTATTATTCAAAAAAATATATATTTTTTTAAATTGTTCTTGTTAAAAACACATCATCATACTTTAATTTCATTTCATCATAGCATTTTAATGCAACTTGCATATCATCAAAGAAAGCAAATACTGTTGGGCCACTACCACTCATCATAGCACCAAGAGCTCCTTTTTCCACTAAACTTTCTTTAATACTAGATATAGTTCTATGTTTACCAACAGTAACATTTTCTAATAAATTTTTCATGTTTCTAGCTATAAAATTAATATCATTATCTCTCATTTTTTTAATTAATTTATCAGTATCAGGATGAATCTTGACTTTATTTAAATCAAATGCTTTATACACATCTTTTGTAGAAACGCCAAAAGGTGGTTTAATAAGTAAAACTATATGATTCTTAAATGGTTTTAATGGAGTTAATTTCTCTCCTATTCCTTCGCATAATGCAGTCCCTCCTTTAATACAATAAGGAACATCTGCACCTAATTTTACTCCAAGCTCCATTAATTCTTCCTCAGATGCATTTACATTAAATAATCTATTTAACATTTTTAACACAGTTGCACAATCTGAACTTCCTCCTGCTAATCCGGCAGCTACTGGTATATTCTTAACAATATCAATAAAAACTCCTGATTTAATATTATATGTTTCAAAAAATACTTTTGCAGCTTTATATGCTAAATTTCTTTCATCTGTAGGTATAAAAGGTTTATTACATTTTATCTTTATTCCCTTTTTTATTTTTTCTATTCTTATTTCATCATATAACTCAACATTTTGCATTATCATACTTAAAAGATGATAACCATCTTCTCTTTTTCCTACTACATCTAAAGCTATATTTATTTTTGCATAAGCTTTACCTTTCATAAGTTTCATCCTTTCCACTTAGTTATCATATTATATTATTCATAATTTTATCATAGCAACAATAAATAAAAAAGTGTAGTTGGCAGAAAATTTCTAATATAAAATAAAGGTTAATGATTACATTAACCTTTCAGACTGTTGACAACTAACTTCGTTTTCGAAGATAGTTGTCTATTTTTATGTTAAAATATAATTAACTAATATAAGGTGGTGTTTCAATATGATGGGTGTTAAAAAGAAAGCAGATAGAAATCAAATAGAATTATT
>SVCL01000125.1 GCA_015058405.1 Clostridium sp. | reverse complement strand
GGAAGTGTAAATAAGCTAAAGACTATAAGAAGAATAATGTATGGGCGTAATAATTTCGAATTACTACGTGCTAAAGTTATACAATTAGAAAACTTGAAAAGGATTAACAAAATTTAGAATTAATTTTGTTAATCCAATAACTATGGAAAGAACCACTTTTACGCTTACTGCTTACTGTTGGGTTTATTTTATCATTAAAATATTGCTACCGCTACGCGTCAATTCTTTGACGCTTACAAGAAATAAGTTTTTAGGTTATTTTTTATATATGTCAATTGAAAAATATAAAAAATAGTGATAAAATTGTAAAAAAAAGAAAATAAATATAATTATGGAGGTTACATGAGAAAAAAATTATTAACATTTTTAGGTGCAGGAAACTATGAGAAAAATATATATTTTTTTAAAGAAGAAAATATTAATGAATTATCAGATAAAGGTATTGAATATCCTTTTGTACAATTATCTTTATATAAACAATTAAATAAAGATAATGAAGAAGATATTGAAATGATTATATTTTTAACACAAGTAGCCGCTGAAACAAATTGGGTAGGCAAAAATGGAACAGGATTAAAAGAGTATTTAGAAAAGGAAAACATAAAGTATAAATCAGTTTTCATTAAGGATGGTAAGAATACTAAAGAATTATGGTATAACTTTAATACTATTTATAATGAACTTGATAAAAATGATGAAATTTATATTGATATAACTTATTCATTTAGATCATTACCTATTATTTCTTTATCTGTATTTAACTTTGCAAACGTTGTTAAAAATATTAATGTACAAGGTATTTATTATGGAGCTTATGAAGCAAGATTTGAAAAAAAAGTAAATAAAATTAGTAAAGTTTGTAGTCCAATTTTTGATTTAAGTATCTTTAATGATATTCAAGGTTGGGCATCTTCAGCTGAAAAATACTTAACAACTGGTGATGCAAGAAGACTATCAGATGACATAAAAAAAGCAAAAGATAAGTATTGGAAGGAAAATGGAGAAAATGCCGATCTTAGATTGTTGGATAAAGTATCTACAAACTTAAAAAAAGCATCTGAAGATATTCTCTGCTGTAAAGGAAAAGATATTCCTAAAGACTTTAAGGCTCTAAAAGATAGCTTAGAAAAAATAAATGATATTGAGATTGATGAATTTACTCCTTTTTACAAGTTGCTTAATATGATCAACGAAAACCTTAACAGTTATAATAATGAAACAATTAATGATTTAACATACGCTGTAAAGCAGTGTTATAACTATCAATTGATACAACAAGGTTATACAATTCTTCTAGAAAACATAACGAATTATATTTGTCCAATTTTCGAACAACATGATTTGGATTATAAAAAAAAAGAAGATAGAGCTACTGCAAGAACATTATTATATGAATTTAATCCAAGAAACAATGAAAGAAAGTATACAAATGAAGAATTGAATAGTTTTGTTTCTAGTGAATCAACTCGAGAAGAATTGACTAAGTTGACAAATTTACGTGATGAAATTTCACAATTTAGAAACTATATTAATCACGGTAGCTTTAATAATAATAATTTTTCTTATTCAATTTTATATAAAAATTTAGATAAGTGTCTAAATAAATTTAAAAGTATTATCAATAAAAATTTTCCTGAAGAACAGAAAACTAAAAGAAAATGTGTCATACCTATAATATCTCATGATTTGATGGAAATTCAAAAAGAACAATTAAAATCTGAATGGAATGTAAACAGGATAGTTGAATTACCTTCAGAAATAAAAAAACAATGGGAAAATATTAGTCCTAGTGAAGAAATAGATGAACATTTTATTGAAGAAATTAAAGAATTTATTATTAAAGAAACCTCTAGAGATGATTTAGTTATAGTGCAAGGTGAGTGGGGAATAACCTATAAAATAATTAATATATGTTTCTCATTAGGCAGAATACCTATTTATGCAACTACTGATAGAGAAGTTACAGAAGAAAAAATAAACGGAGAAGTGAAAATAAATAAAGTGTTTAAACATGTAAAGTTTAGAAAGTATTAATGTTTTAGAAAGGATAAATAAATGAGTAATTATGATGATGTAAAAGAAGAGCTATATCCTAACAATCATTCTGAAATGTGGTCATATGGTAAAGAAAAGAAAGACAAGCTGGTACCTAGTAGTTCAAATGTTAAATCAATCAAAGCTTTATTAAAAAGTATCTTAGGAGATTCATATACAGAAGAACAACTAAATGATTTAATTAGAAGTTCTTACTTAAAAGATCAGAAAGACATATCTTTATCAAAATATGAATGGATTAAGGAATATAAGTTAAATATAATAAAAGGTTCAATTTATAAAATAAAAAAATATTTCTTAGATAGTAATAATATAAAACAGATACGTGGAGGAAGTATAATAATTGATTACTTAAATGATGAAGCTGTACTTAAGGTATTAAACTCTAACAATTTAGATGAAAAAAATATAATTTATTGTGGAGGAGGAAATATCTTTCTTGCTATTCCTGATGTAGGACAAGCTTTAGGTGAAAAATTATGTAAAGATTTCGAAAAATATTATACAGATGTATCACTTTCAGCAATGAATGCTTTTGAATCAATAGATTGTAGTTTATATGATTTATTATTTAACTTTTCAGAAATATCTAGAAAAGTAAATAATAAATTAGAAGAAAGAAAAAAGATAAAACTCTATGCACTTAATAATGATAGTAAATTAAATGGTATTGAAATAAATAAAAAATATATTAAATTCAGTGCTCCTATTTTAGAAAGAGATGAAGATAGAGTATGTAAGTATTGTGATGTTAATGATGCAAAATATATTATTTATAATAAAGATGAAGAAGATACTTATTTGTGCCCTTCATGCTTAAGAAAACATAAAGTTGGTAAAGAAGCTAAAAGTAAATTTGTGCAAGAATATGAAAGTGTCAAAAGTAGAATTAAATATGAACCTTTTAATTCAGTAGATGATTTTAAAGATGATATTGCTGTAATTTATGGTGATGGAAACAACATGGGCCAAATTGTAATGAATGTGAAAAATGTTTATGAAATGATGTACTTTAGTGAAAAAACAGATAAAGCAGCTAAGGATTCTGTATATTCATCTATAGATGAAATAGCTAAAAAATATAATAAAGATAAAGTCATGTTTGAGGTTATTGCATTAGGTGGAGACGATATTTTTATAATAATTCCTGCAATGAACTCTTTAGAAGTATGTAGCCATATTATAAAAACTTTTGATCAAACCTTTAATAACAAAATTACTATGTCTATGGGTGTAGTTATTTCTAAAGCTAGTACTCCAATATCAAGTACTTTCGATATTGCACAAAGAAAATTAAAAAATGCAAAGAAACTAGTTAAAAAAGAAGAAGTAAAAGAAGGATCTATTGATGTAATAGAACTAATAGGAAATTTTCATGTTAAAGAGAGTTCAGCAAAAAGTGAATTTCCAATGTCAGTGAGTAAATTAAACAAGTTTATAGAAGTAATTAATAGTGCGAAAGAAAAAAATGTAAGATTAAATACACAATTAAATAAGTTAAACTATGCTCAGCATAATATGGAAAATGAAGAATTTGATTTATTCTTCTTATACCAAAAAAGTAAATGTAAAGGCTATGGGGTTCATAACCTTATAGAGAATTTATATGGAAAAAATGATAAGGAAAAGATTTATGAACCACACAAAATTAATTGGGATGATATTTTATTACTATGGAAAAGAATATAGGAGGAGTTTATGAAAAGTAAGATTATAAAATTATTAATAAAAACAGAAACTCCTTTCAACATAAGTTCAGGAGCTAAAAGTGATGGCTATGTAAAAGATATATCTATTCGTGATAGAAATGGAAAGCCTTTTATTCCTGGTACTACAATAAAAGGAGAAATAAGAAATAATTATCTTATTATTAATGGTGAAGAAGAAAGTGATAATTTATTTGGTTCTAAAGATACGACTTCAAAGATTATTGTTGATGACTTTTGCTTGATTAATAATGAAAAAATAATAGTTCGTTATGGAAATGCCATCGATAGATTTAGAAAAGTAACTAAAGAGGGTGCTCTATTTTCTAAAGAAGGAATATCAGGTACATTCCAAGGTGAGATAGAAGTTTATTATGAAAATGAAAAACAATTAGAAGATTTGCAGCTTGCTATTAAAATGATTACATCTATAGGGGGAAGCAAAAGTACTGGCTTTGGCAAAGTGAAAATTGAGGAGGTGATAGAATGAAGTTTAAAATAAACTTGAATTTTAAGTCTCCTATATTAATTGGAAAAAAGGCTGGTTCTAAAAACTTTATAAGTAGCGATGAAATTATCAAAGGAAGTGTTATTAGAGCTGCTTTTGCCAAAGTTATCTTAAATAATTGTCCATTTAAAAATGAACCAATAGATGGAAAAGTAAATTGGGTAGGATATAGGGGAAACAAGTGTCCTGAAGGTTGTAAATTCAAAGAGGTTTGTAAAAAATTTGGTAATATTAATTTTTCATATTTTTATCCTAAAGGAAGTGAAATTATACCATTAACAGCTATGGCATGTAAAACAAATCCTGAACATGGATATATTGATTGTTTAATTGATAATACCGAATGTTTGACATGTGGAAAAGGATCAAGAGTTGAGTTTTCTTCTGGATTAAGAACTACTCTAGCAAATAAAAAACCTTTTGATAAGATAAAGAAAAACATATCAGTAAAAACTTCAATTAATCCTTATTCAAGGACATCAGCAGATGGAATGCTTTATAGTATAGAAACTGTAACAGAAACAGGTAAAAACGAAGTGGGAGAAGTAGAATGTATATTTGAAGGTGAGATTGAAGGCTTATCTGAAAAAGAATTAAATTTATTTAAAAGACTTCGTGTTGGTGGAGATACTACTGTTGGTTTAGGTAAATGCGAACTTCAGATAAATAACAATAGTTCTAAACAGCAAATTGTTAATATTGAAAACTTTTCAGAAAAATACTGTAAAAAGCAAAAAATCAAAAAAACTAAAGAAATAAATTTTGCAGCAATTAAATTTATTGGAGATTTAAAAGTAGATTTTGATACTGCAGAAAAAAATTTACGAGATAAAAACATAATATCTGATGAGTATATAACTACTGAACATTACAAGAAAATATGGGAAGAAGCTTTAGGAATATATAATGAAAAAGATATAACTATCGAAAAGATATATACTGAACTTATTAATTACAGAGGATATGATACTTCAAAAGGAAATAATAAAAGAAGTAAAGCTTATGTTATGGCATCTAAAGGAACAGTTATAGTTTTTAAAGGCAAGGGCATTAAAGAATATTTAGAAAAACATACCTCAATAAAAGATGTGAAGATGAGTTTCGGAAATGATACAGAAGTTGGTTTTGGTAAGTATGTACTATATGATGGGAGGTAATATAGATGTCTGAAAGTTTTAAAAAGGATTTAATTAATAGAGTTAAGATATTTGGTGGAGATAAAGAATACTGGACTAAAATGAAAAATAATGAAAATAGCAATGATAAGAATATCAAAAGTAAACCAGTATCTAGTAATATACGAAGTGTTGCTAATATATGTAACAATGCAGATTGTTATTTGGAAGTAAGACTATATATTGAGTATAAGATATCAAAAGGCGATGGCTGGAATGAACCTGTAAATAAACAAAAAAATTTTGGTCAAGTTGTTATTGATGATATGGATTCTATTTATGATGATGTAAACCATGATGATACTGAAGCACTAAAAAGAATTTCTCTATATTTTGGTTATTTATACTGGCAAAAGGCTGCTATTGAAAAAGGGAAAAGATAGGGGGAATTAGTTATGTCTTTATTAAATAAATTTGAAAATAGATATATAATAGAAGGAACATTAATAACTGAATCACCATTGCATATAGGTGCAGGTATAAATGACTTCATTCCAACAGCCGTAGATGCAGCTGTTATCAGAGATGAAAATAATACTCCTTATATACCAGGTACTTCTTTAAAAGGTGTCCTAAGATCTAACATTGAAAAATTAGTTGCTACAGGGGTATTGGGAAACCTTAAAGCGTGTAACATTCTAATTCAAAATGGAGATAGTAGCGAAGATACTGAAAATTATTATAATCATATATGTGTAGATGATAAAACAATAAAAGATATAAAAAAATCTGTTGAAGAAAATAAAAAAATTAAAAATAAGGAAGAAGCTATAGCACAAGAAATATATGCAAAACAATGTGATATTTGCAAACTTTTTGGAGGACATGGCTTTGCATCAAAGATTCAAATAAATGATTCAAGAGCACTTATTTCAGAAGGTGAAAAAGTTTATACACAAATAAGAGATGGAGTAGCTATTGATAGAGATACTTTAACTAAAAGAGATAAAGCTAAATATACTTTTGAGCAAGTAGCTGTTGGGACAAAATTTGATTTTAAAATGACTATTGATAATTTAGATAGTGAACATAAAGTTTTATTTAAATTATTAATAACCCTTTTAGAAAGCGGAGAAATTAGAATAGGAGGAAAAACTTCTGCTGGACTTGGTTTAATACGTCTAATAGATAAAAAAATGTATTTAATACAGGGTAAAGAAGGTCTTAGAAGTTTTTATATTAATAATGAAATAAAAAATATAGGAATGGAGGAGTTATAGTGTTTAAACAATTAAAAAGTGAAGCTATTTTATCATTTAAGATACGAACTAGAAGTCCTTTATTTATTGCAAGTGGTAACGATACTTCTCTAGATCCATCAGCTACAGATGACAAATATATTGAAGTTTTCAGAAATGGTACACTTGAACCATATATCCCAGGTACAAGCTTAAAAGGCGTTTTTAGAAGTAGAGCAGAACGAATATTAAAATCCGGTAATATAGGTTCTTGTGATATAATAGCTGGTAATGAATGTGTTTATGAAAAATCAGTAAAACTAAATCATGGAAAAGTTCTAGATGGAAAAACTAGGTATCAAAGAAGCTGTCCTGTATGTAGACTTTTTGGTTCAAAGGTATTAAGAAGCAGAGTTACTATAAATGACTTATACGTTATTGGTGATTACAAAGTTGGAGAAAGAACTTGTGTAGGAATAGATAGAATAACTGGTTCTGCAAAAAAAGGTGCCCTATATAATATGCAATATATAGAAAAAGCTGAATTTCAAGGTAAAATGACTTTGCAAAACTTTGAACCTTATCAAATAAAACTTCTTCTTAATTTATTTATAGATATGAATGAAGGTTTTATAACTTTAGGAGGTCAAACTTCTAAGGGATTTGGTCAGGTTGAAGCATATGATTTTAGTTTACAAGTAAGATATTATAGACTTAAAGAAAATATAACAGGCTATACCAAAAAAGAATACTATCAAAGTAAAACTACAGATGGTTTTGATAAAATATATGAACTTGTTAAAGATATAAATATTAACAAGGTAAAAAGAGATGGTGAAATAGATGAGCAAACCATATAAATTTATTCCATTTATAAAAACTCAACCTTATAAGGTTAAAAATGATAAATTAAGCGGAAGAATAGATTTAGAACTAAAAGTTTTAAATGCTATACATTTATCTAAAGGTATTTATGAATTAAATGAAAAAAATGTGCTTTATAAGCAATTCTTTAGAATAGATAATAAATATACAATACCAGGAACAAGTATTAAAGGAATGGTACGAAACATAGCAGAAATTGTATCGCACAGTTGTATATCTTTTCAAAAAAAAGAATTTAAATTATTGCCTCAATATAAAAGGACATCATGTAAAAATGAATATTGTATAATATGTGATTTGTTTGGTGCAATGGGAAAACGAAGTAAAATCAAAATTTCTGATTTTCTATATGAAGATGGTAGTGGCAAATCAACAATATTAGGCATGCCTACTTTGAGAACTCCTAAAATAAATAATAGTTATATGGAAAATGAAAAGCTTAAAGGATATAAGCTTTATAATCATGGTATAAAATCAATTCTAAAAAAAGGTTCTGAAAATTGTCAATGCTTTTTAGAAGAATCCATTTTTAAAGGGTATGTGCTATATGAAGATTTAGATTTACAAGAGCTTGAATTATTATGTTATTCATTAGGTCTTTCTAATAGTTTTAATCATAAAATTGGATATGGTAAACCATCCTATTATGGTTCAATACAGATTAATGCTCTAGATAAAAAATATAAAGAATATGCAGAAGAATATGAAAATATATCAGATAAAGATATAAAGTTAAATATCAAGCTTTTAGCAGAAGAATATAGCTATAAAAATGCTAAAAAGATAGCTGATTATGAAGAACTTACTTATTAGGAGGATAGAATATGAATATTGAAAGAAAAAGAGAATTATTAAAATTATCCCATTCTATCTCAGTTGATATTAATAGGCAATGCTGCGGAAATTATATGTCAAAAGTTATTAATGCTATTGAAATTGCAGAAAGCCGTAATGATATTAAATTATTTTTTGAAGTATTAAAAAAAATGAAAAAAACTTCTTTTGGAGGAAAAAATCAGCAAGATGGTTTTAAAGTATTTGCTGATGAAATTATAAAAAATCCAAGGTATAGGATAGCATCCTTAAATTTTTCAGAATTAAAGATGGTTTTTAACTGGGTTAGAAGGCTAGTTAAAACTAAAGATCAATCTGATAATAGGGGAATAAGCAACAATAATCATAATAGAAATGAAAATAATAATCATAATAAAAACAATAAAAAAAGATCTAAAAATATTGCATATGAAGATAATGATATTAACTATAGTCCCTTTGCTGGGTTATCTAACTTTAAATTTGAATAAATTTTCTATTTTAATTTATTATGATTTCCAACCGTTTTTTGATAATGTACAAGCTTTAATTAAGTTTTTTGCTAGTTTTTAAGGTAATAATTAAAACTCAGTTTACATTGCATACATCGGTTGGAAAAATTATTGAGGAATAGCTGTATATCTTAGATTAGATTGTATATAATAATTGTAGAATAGATATTTTACATGGGTTGAACATTAACATAGGATGTATTTAAATTTGTCCATTTTAATATATGGAGTATACGTGTTTCCGTTGAACATTAACATAGGATGTATTTAAATCTTGCATGGGATGGTTGGGGCTCCATTCTTGCAACCGTTGAACATTAACATAGGATGTATTTAAATAATACATCTCATGGAAGGGATTCAGATTCAATCCAAGTTGAACATTAACATAGGATGTATTTAAATATGATTCAAATAGAGGAATAACATTTTTCATAGGGTTGAACATTAACATAGGATGTATTTAAATTAATTTAAGAACCATTTTATATAAATATCCCCTTTATGTTGAACATTAAAATAGGATGTATTTAAATCATTCTCTTATAGATATATTATTAAATTTATTAAACGTTGAACATTAACATAGGATGTATTTAAATT
>SVCL01000124.1 GCA_015058405.1 Clostridium sp. | reverse complement strand
ATTTAATAAGTATAGATATAACCGATAGCGAAAGCTTGGAGAATCTGATGCCTTGGTCTGATCAGATACCGGATAATCTAAAAATTAAGAAATAGAAAAAATTACAAAATCCCTATAAAGAATTTTGAGGAACTGTACTGCCCCAAAGAATCTTTATAGGGATATTTTATTACTATTTTTAAATCAGTAAAAGACGCCAAAACTTTTACTCTTACTTTTAGTGCATAAGAAATTATAAAATTTTTTATTAAGTATAAGTAAAATTAAAAAATACAAAAACTATAAAGGGATGTGTCGAAAAATGCGATAATAATTTATGGAATAAATGATTATATCATATTAGAATTTTTTTAGGAGGAATTATGAGAGCGCAGCATAAAAATATTAATATGAAGAAAAAATATAAAAATATTAAAATGACAAATATATTAGGTGCTATAGCATATTTAGCAAGTTTTCTTATTTTTGTAACTGGTGTATCAGGTATATATGCAAATGAAAAATTAAATAGAAATATGCATACAATAATTGAGTATAAGGATTGGAGAGAAGAAGTTGTAGAATTAAAAGCAACTTTAAAAGAAATTTATGATAGTGGTATAGATAACATTGTGATAGGAAGTAAAAAAGATATAGACAAGCAAGTTAAAATTGTTGATGATTTTTTTGCTGAGATAAATTCTTTAGACACTTTAGATGAAGAAGAACGTAAATATTGTAATAATATAGAATCATATTATAATGAATTGAAAGATAAAAGAAAATTATATATGAGTAATTTTGAAAATATAAAGTTAACAGAAGATAATGTAGAAGAATATGGAGAAGAGTTGGAAAAGTCAGTGAAGTCTCTAGAGCTTGTATGGGAAAACGTATCAACAGAGCTTGATAATTTCAGTCAATATATAAACTCATATACAGTAGAAGCAGCTAATCAAAGTAGAAAGATAGCATATTTAAGTTGTGGTATTATATTTTTAATTTTAGTAGTTGGAAGTATTAGCTTTATTGGGATAGCAATTTTTTTAAGGAAAGCAGCAAAAGATTCTATAGATAATATTAAAGATATATTGAAAAATGTTTCGGATGGTAATTTAGCTGTAGACTTTGATTATGAAGGAAAAAGTGAATTCGCTGAAATGAGACAAAGTATAAAAAGTGCAATTGGAAGTTTTGGGACTATGATTTTAGGAGTTAACAGTATATCAAATAATGTTAATACTATGGCAAAAGAATTAAGTAGTATTTCAAGTAATTTAATGGATAATACCAAGGAAATAGAAGCATCAATAGAAGATGTTACTAATGGAACAATTGAACAAGCTAATGATTTAGTTAAAATTAATAATGCATTAGATGGTTTCTCTGAAGTTATTGAGGGATTTATAGAAAATCTAAAACATTTAAATTCTAGCTCATATCAAATATCTAATAGTGCTAATGTAAGTAATGAAAAAATGGATAATCTTGCGGTTACCTTTAACTATATAGAAGAAACTTTCAAAAATTTAGTTGAAAGAATAGATAAACTAGGAGCAAATATATCAAAGGTTAATGATATAACAACACTTATTGATGATATATCTGAACAAACAAATTTACTTGCTTTAAATGCAGCTATAGAGGCAGCAAGGGCAGGTGAAGCAGGGAAAGGTTTTGCAGTTGTAGCAGAAGAAATCAGAAAACTTGCAGAACAAAGTAAGGTGTCAGCAGGACATATTAGTGATTTAGTTTCAGAAGTATCGGGTGAAACTTCAGACATAGTAAATGTTAGCGACGATGTAAGCAAAAAATTAAATAATTCCTTAAGTGTAATTGGAGATTCCATAGATTCATTTAATGAAATAGTTGATTTAATAGAGGATGTAGTTCCAAGAATAAATAGTTTAACAGATGCATCAAATGAAATTGGTAAGGAAAAAGGCAATATAGTAGAAATGGTTGAAAATGCTTCTGCTATTGCAGAAGAAGTATCAGCTTCAGCTCAAGAAATTACTGGTGCACTTAAATCAATAAGTGTAGGTTCAGAAGATGTTGGAAGTAGATCAAAAGACTTAAGTGAATTAACTAATACATTAAAAACTACATTGGATGAATTTAATATATAATAATTGAAAATAGTCTTATTTGTTATTTTTTTAAATAGTACAAATAAGGCTATTTTTGTTTTATAATATATATAATTGATGTTTGGGAGGTTTTACTATGAGTAGAATGAGAAACTTAATATTAGAAATGATAAATTTTGATGCAGGAGAACCAGAATTAATTCAACACCTAATTAAAGTCAATACTTTTGCAAAAATGATAGGGGAGCTTGAGAATATTTCGGAATATGATATGGAAGTATTAGATGCAGCTACTATTGTGCATGATATTGGAATAAAGGTTTCTACGGATAAGTATGGAAAAAGCAATGGTAAGCTGCAAGAACAAGAAGGACCAGCTTATGCAGAAGAGTTATTAAAAAAACTTGATTTTGAAAAAGACATAGTAGAAAGAGTTAGTTATTTAGTCGCTCATCATCATACATATACTAATATTGAAGGTATAGATTATCAAATTTTAGTGGAAGCTGACTTTTTGGTTAATTTCTATGAGAATCAGACTGATAAAGATACAATTAAAAAGACTTATATGAAAATTTTTAAAACTAAAACAGGTAAAGAAATTTGCGAAAAAATGTTTGATTTATAAAAGTGATAGAGCTGTATTAAAAAGGATACTTAAATACTAAAGATGTTATAGCATCTTTATTTTAAGATTTTTAATACATCTCTATTGTTTTTTGAAGATATATTCTTAAAAATAATAAATATAATAGTAAGCTTGCATAAATTTAAATACAAGAAGTTATATGTATATTTCACGATAATATTGTTGAATTGGCAGAGAAAAAAAATATAATTTAAGGAGAGGGAAGAGAAGAAAAGAGGGTAGTAAATATGAAGAAATTTATTAAAAATTTATGCACAGCATGCTGTATAGTGGCTTTAGCTTCACCTTTAGCAGCATGCGGAAATAATAAAAATAATACTAACAATGATAACACTAACAGTATAGCAAATAATGATAGTAATACTGATAGTAGTACTAATACTAATAGTAAAAAAGATGCTTCAAGCGTAACAGAATCTGCTAAGAGCTATATAGATGCTTATTTAGGTAAAAGTAAAGAAGCATCAGATAAAATTAAGGAATTAACTCATAAGAGAGATTATAATGTAGATGTTATATTAGATGGTACTGATGGTGATCAAGCTACATTTATAAAGGCTCTATATACAGCCTTAAGTAAGGTGAAATATGAAGTTAAAGATAGTAAAGAAGAAGGGGATAAGGCTGCTGTAACAATATCTATAACTCCAATAGATATTAATAAATTAAAGGAAAATGCTTTTAATAAAACTATAGAGGAAAAGAAGAGCAGAAAAGTAACAGCAAAAGAAAGTAAGACTATAACCTTTAATTCAATTGTAGATCAATTAAATAATATTGAAGTTAAACCAGCAAAGGATGTTACTATAGAATTTACTAAGAATGCTGAGGGTAATTATGAATTATCAGATGCAGGTATAGTAGCATTAGAAACAGGTATGATTGAAAAAGAAGGATATACTAAATATGATGGAAATGTTTCAGAAGACTTTGTTAAGGTTGCTGAAGCAAAATAATTATAAGCAAATTAAAAGGCTATCGTTAAGATAGCCTTTTTGTTTAATTATCTTCTTTTTGTAGCAACTTCTACATTAACTTTTCTCTTGTTAATTCTGTTTCCTGTACATGAATTAAGTACTTTTTCATATACATCTTTATCTACAGTAACAAATGAGAAGCTTTCAAGAATGTCTATTTTATTAACTTTTTTACCATTTATATTAGCTTTTTCAGTTATAAATTTAACTAAAGATTTTACTGTTAAGTTATCTCTCTTACCTATAGAGAAGAATAATCTTACATCATTATGATTCTTTGAAGAAGATTTTCCATCATGTCTACGTCCTTCGCTCTTAGGTACTTCAAGTTCATTAGTAGTGTATTTGAAGCTCATTTCTTTGTCGAATTGCATTTTCATTAAAGCTGCAACAACATCTACTGGATTATAATTTTCGCATAGATTAGCTGCTAAGTTTATATACTTATCGTAATCCCCAGATAATAAAACTTGTTCAATATCTTTAGATTTATTTTCGAATTTAGCATTTAATATTTCTTCAACAGTTGGAATAGTTAATTTATTTATAGTTCCTTTTGTAACTCTCTTTATTTGCTTAAGCATTGAGAATTCTCTTGGAGTAATGAATGAGTAAGCTGTACCTTCTCTGTTAGCTCTACCAGTTCTACCTATTCTATGAACATAGCTTTCTACATCTTGAGTTAAGTCATAGTTAAATACGTGAGTAATTCCTTCAACGTCGATACCTCTAGCTGCAACGTCTGTAGCTACTAAGTATTTAAGAGATCCTTCTTTAAATCTCTTTAAAGTTCTCATTCTATGAAGTTGTGACATATCTCCGTGCATTCCTTCAACAACATAGTTTCTTGATTGAAGACCTTCTACTAAATCATCAACACCTTTTTTAGTCTTACAGAATATTATAGCTGCATTAGGTGTATCACAATCCATTACTCTGCATAATGCTTCAAACTTACTTTTTTGATTTACTTCAAAGTATCCTTGTTTAATCTTTGAAACAGTCATAGCAACCTTTTTTATGTTAACTATTTTAGCATCTTTCTTCATGTACTTCTTAGCTAATCTTTCAATTTGTGGTGGCATTGTAGCTGAGAATAATAAAGTTTGTCTTTCTTCTGGAAGTTCTTGAATTACTTCTTCTATATCTTCGATGAATCCCATGTTTAACATTTCATCAGCTTCGTCTAATACTAAGAATTGAGCATTATCTAAATGTAGAGCTCTTCTTCTTATAAGGTCTAATACTCTTCCTGGAGTACCAACTACAACATCTACGCCTCTTTTTAATTCTCTTATTTGTCTTTGGATAGAATCTCCACCGTAAATAGGTACTATGTTTAATTTTTCGTATTTTGCTAATTTATTTAATTCTTCATAAACTTGAATAGCTAATTCTCTAGTAGGAGCTAAAACTATTGCACCGACGTTACCAGTTTTAACTAAGTTGTTTAGTAAAGAACAACCAAAAGCAGCAGTTTTACCAGTACCAGTTTGTGCTTGACCAATTAAGTCGTGTCCTTCGATAGCTAAAGGAATAGCTTGAGCTTGAATTGGAGATGGAGTTTCGTATCCTAATTCTTCAATAGCTCTAAGTATTTCTTCTTTTAAATTTAAATTTCTGAATGTAATTTTTTCCATGTAATGTTCCCTTCGTTTTATAGATTTATAAATTATTTATTAAAATTTTGAAATTGCACATCTAAATTAATAATATATATTTACACTAACTTTTTAAGTATAGCTTAATTACTGAAATAATGCAAAGATTTTTATTTAGTAAATGTTGCACTTAAAAAAAGGGGGATTCTTACCTTGTAACTCCAATACAGTATAAGACAAATAAAAAAGTGAAAAGATTGTATTTTTAAATTATTATATGGAATAAATGATATAATATAGATAAATAAGGATGAAAATTAATATAGCTATAAATAGCATAATATAGTGATTTTTGCTGAAGTATGGATTGCGTTATATGAGTGAATCATTTGTAGAGATTAAGGAGGATAGTGATGGTAATAGAATTAGATATTAATGAATTTGAAAAAGTTAAAGGATTATTTAAAAATAAATATCAAAATCAAATAAAAATGCAAATAAGTGTGTGGATGGAATGGTTATTCATGATTTTCAGAATCTTGTACTTGACTTGATTAATATATATTTGTATTCTAGTTTATGTGTAAAACATAAAAGTAAGGATAGGTGAATATGGTGATAGTAGTTGGAGGAATGATAGGACTTGGTAAAAGTTCTGTAGCTAAAATTTTAGGTGAACACTTTAATTCAGAAGTATTTTACGAGTCAGTAGATGATAACCCTATTTTGCCACTATTTTATAGTGAATCTGAAGAGGAAATAGCAAAAAAAAGATATCCATTTTTATTACAATTATATTTTTTAAATACAAGATTCAAAAGTATAAAAGAAGCTTTATATTCAAATAAGAATATTTTAGATAGATCTATATATGAAGATTGTTATTTTGCAAGAAAAAATATGGAACTTGGAAGAATTTCTGAGTTAGAAATGTCTATATATGATGACTTGTTAAAGAATATGATGGAAGAATTAGATTCTCTTCCAAAGAAGGCGCCTGATCTTATGGTGTATCTTAAAGGGTCTTTTGAAACAGTAATGAATAGAATTAATCTAAGAGGAAGAGATTTCGAAATAGATGATTCGTTAAAAGAATATTATGAGTTCCTTTGGAAAGATTACGATAATTGGGTGGAAAATTGTTATGATGCATCTCAAGTATTAATAATTGATATGGATAAAATGGATGTTGTTAATAATGAAGCTGATAAAGAAGAATTAATAAGATTAGTAGAAGAAAAAGTTAAAAACATATAAATACATAATTAAAGCAAAAAGGATATTTAAAGATAGCAAAGTTAGCATCTTAAATATCCTTTTTTATATACTAAAGTAAGTTGTCCTAAGTATAAATACTTTCTATCTATTTTTAAGTTTTAATTTAATTTCTTCCTTTAATATATTTAATAACATATCTTGAGCATTAGGATCAAGAATTTTACCATCATTATCAATTAAGTTTTTTTCTATTAACATGTTTATAGTATAGTCTAAGGTATCATAAAGTTTAATAGAAGCTGGTTTATCTAAAAAATATTCTATAGGTTTATTTGTAACTTCTGATAATTTAGAAAGCATATTTACGTTTGTTCCTTTAAGTCTCCCTCTTTCTAAATCCCCTAAATAACTTCGACTTATTCCTAATTTTTTAGCAAATTCAACTTGAGTTAAATTCAGTTCCTTACGTATTCCTCTTATTTTATCTCCTATCATTTGTATAAATTCCTTTCATATGCACATGTCTGTATTATAACATTTTAAGTATGATTTTCAATATAATTTTTTGTTTTCATAATTATTCCCCCTAAATTATATAAATATCATGAATAAAATACAATAAAAATGAAAAAAGTCAATATAATGCAGAAATAAAGATAAAATAAAATCAACCAACTATAAAGATGGTTGATTTTGTTTTTAAAAGTATTATTTCCAAGGACTTGCGTCACTTGGCATTCTCCAATCACCTCTAGGAGAAAGTGAAATACTACCTACCTTTGGTCCATCTGGAAGAGCGCTTCTCTTAAATTGTTGAGTAAAGAATCTCCACATAAACTTATCAAGCCATTTACTAATTTCTTCTGTAGAATAATCATCTTTAAAAGCTATTTTAGCTAGATTGAAAATTCTTTCTTTAGAAGAACCATGTTTTATAAAGTGATATAAGAAGAAGTCATGTAATTCATATGGTCCAACAATATCTTCTGTTTTTTGTACTATATCACCTTTATCACTTTTAGGTAAAAGTTCAGGACTTACAGGTGTATCTAATATATCTAAAAGTGTTTCAGATACCTTAACATTATTAGTTTCCTTTTCAGCAACATATTTAACTAGATATCTAACTAAGGTTTTTGGAATAGATGGGTTAACTGCGTACATTGACATATGATCACCGTTATAAGTACACCATCCTAAAGCTAATTCTGAAAGGTCACCTGTTCCGATTAATAGTCCACCTTCTTTATTGGCTAAATCCATAAGAATTTGAGTTCTCTCTCTAGCTTGAACATTTTCATAAGTAACATCATGTATGTCTTTGTCATGTCCGATGTCTTCAAAGTGTTGAAGAGTAGCTTTAACTATGTTTATTTCCCTTAAGTCACAACCAAGTTCCTTGCAAAGAGTAAGTGCATTGTTATATGTTCTATCTGTTGTACCAAAGCCAGGCATTGTAATTGTTACGATATTATTCATAGGGTAATTTAAAAGCTTAAATGTTTTAACAATAACAAGTAAAGCTAAAGTAGAATCAAGTCCGCCTGAAATACCAACAACAGCTTTCTTAAGACCAGTGTGTTCAAATCTCTTAGCAAGAGCGGCAGATTGAATATTAAATATTTCTTTACAACGTAGTTCTCTTTCTAAGTCATTTGAAGGAACAAATGGATGTTTATCAATAAATCTATCAAAATTGTTTATAGAAACATCATCAAAACTAAATCTAATATTTTTGCCTTCTATAGGTAACATTCTAGAAGAATCTCTGAAGCTTAAGTTTTTCATTCTTTCAGCTTTTAATTTGAATAAATCTACTATAGAATATATTAATTCATTATCTCTTTGGAATCTTTCATTTTCTTTTAAGATACCACCATTTTCTCCTATTAATAGATGACCACTAAATAATAAGTCAGTTGTAGATTCGTGAACACCAGCAGAAGAGTATATATATGAACAAATACATCTTGCACTTTGATTTTTTATAAGATCACGTCTATAATCAGCTTTACTTACAAGTTCGTTTGAAGCAGATATATTACCAATTACATTAGCTCCCATAAGTGATAAATATGAGCTTGGTGGAATAGTAACCCAAAGATCTTCACATATTTCTACAGCATATTTAAAGTCTCCATCTGTGAAAATTAAGTTTGTACCAAAATCTACGTCTTCTTGGAATGGTAAGTCTACTTTTTTGTTTGTAATTTTATTTCCATCTGTAAACCAACGTTTTTCGTAAAATTCACTATAATTAGGAATAAATGATTTAGGTACAATTCCAAGTACTTTACCTTTAAATAATACAAAAGCAGCATTATAAAGGGTAGTGTTATGTAAATAAGGAGCTCCTACAGTAATTAGTATGTCTAAATCCTTGGTTTCATTAGCTAACTTTTCTATTGCATCCATAGCTTTATTTATTAAAGTATCTTGTAAGAATAAATCAGAACAGCTATATGATGTTATACATAGTTCTGGAAAAACTAGACATTTTGCACCATTTTTATAAGCTTCTAAAGTACATTCAATAATATTTGAAAGATTATAATCTACATCTCCAACTTTAGTTTTTGGACATGCAGATGAAACTTTTATAAAATCCATTTTATTTTCAACTCCACTTCAAAATAGTATATAGTATAGTATTTGATTTAATTTAACTATATAAACATAATAAGATGAAAATATTAGAAAATCAATGAAAATAAAAGATATGGCTTAATAGGGGATGAAAAATCTTTAAAAGAGTTATACAAAACTATATAAAATATAAAAATAAAACTTGTAAAGGTGTAGGAAGTATGGTATTATATGATTACCGAAGGGGAATAACATTAAAAAAATGAAATAATTAGAATACTTTAATCATAATATGTATTAAGAAGGGGGAGAGAAGATATGAGTATGGTTTTATTTTGGTTAGTATTCTCCATTGCAGTAATTTTAATTGATGTTTTTACAAGCTCATTCTTATTTGTATGGTTTTCAATAGGAGGAGCTGTAGCATGTGTAGCGTCATTAGTGGAAATGTCAATAAAAATGCAAATAATATTATTTGTAGTAGTAAATATTATATCCGTTTTTATTGGATATCCATGGGCTAAAAGAAAGTTCAGGAAGGATATTGAAAGAACAGCTCTTATGGAAGAAGAATACATAGGAAAAGTGTTAGTAGCTGATGATGATATTGAAAAAACAACACAGATTAAAGTTGGAGGTATATATTGGTCAGCAATTAACAAAGGATGCAAAATAAATAAAAATGAAAAATTTATAATTAAAGGAATATCAGGAACAAAGTTTTTGATAGAAAGAAAAGAGGAGGCATAAACAATGAAAGGATTAATTTTAGGAGCAATAGTAGTATTTTTACTAATAATTCTTGTAACATCGTCTGTAAGAATAGTAAATACAGGTTATTTATATGTAGTGGAAAGGCTTGGTCAATTCCACAGAGTTTTAGAGCCAGGTTGGCATTTTACAATACCATTTGTAGATTTTGTTAGAAAAAAGGTTTCAACAAAACAACAAATTTTAGATGTACCACCACAATCAGTTATTACTAAGGATAATGTTAAGATTTCAGTAGATAATGTTATATTCTTCAAATTATTAAATGCAAAAGATGCAGTATATAATATAGAAGATTATAGATCAGGTATAGTTTATTCAGCAACTACTAATATGAGAAATATTATTGGTAATATGACTTTAGATGAAGTATTATCAGGAAGAGATAAAATAAATCAAGACTTATTAAGTATTATAGATGAAGTAACAGATGCATATGGTATAAAGATATTATCTGTTGAAATTAAGAATATAGTACCACCAGCTGAAATACAACAAGCAATGGAAAAGCAAATGAAAGCTGAAAGAGATAAGAGAGCTATGATTCTTCAAGCAGAAGGTTTAAGACAATCTCAAGTTGAAAAGGCTGAAGGTGAAAAGCAAGCTAAGATCTTAGAAGCAGAAGCGGCTAAGGAAGCTCAAATAAGAAGAGCAGAAGGTTTAAAAGAATCTCAACTTCTAGAAGCAGAAGGTAAGGCAAAGGCTATAGAAGAAATAGCTAAGGCAGAAGCAGAGGCTATTATGAAGGTTAATAAAGCAATAATTGAATCTGGAACAGATGAAAAGGTAATTGCATTAAAGCAAGTTGAAGCTCTTAAAGAAATGGCTACTAATCCAGCTAACAAGCTTATCTTACCAAATGAAACATTATCATCACTTGGTAGCATAGCAGCTATTGGAGAAATGCTTAAAAAAGATAAATAATTAAGATATATATAGGTATTATCTACCTGATTTATGGTAGATAGTATCTTTATTTTTTGCGTATAGAAAATTTTAAGGCTTTTTCTAGAGTAATTATTGATTATTATTAGCTTTTTGGTATGTAAGTTATCAAATATGTTGAAAAATAATTATAGTACCACAAAAGAAACGAAAATAATCAAAAATGCACAATATTACAATATATTTACATTCAATTCAAGATAAGAAATGCATTAATGGTCCTTATGTATATAAGACAACTATTCAAGTGGCAGTTAAGAATATAGCATATGATAAGAAGGTTACAGTTCATTTCTATGATAGTTTTGATCATAAAACTCCATGGAAAGATACTGAGGCTCATTATTCTTATACATTAAGAAATGGATATGAAATATGGACAGCAGCTGCTATACATTATTGTCCTAGTATTAGATTTTCATTAAAGTATGAAGTGGCTGGACAACCATATTGGGATAATAACAATGGTGAAGATTATATATCTAAATAAGAATTATTAAAGATAGGAATGAATGTTTTTAAAATATAACAACATTTATTAAAAACAGATAAGAAAGGATGATGAGTCTAATATTCAGCATCCTTTTTAGTTATTTAAGTATAGTAGTTAAGTTTTTTAAGGAATCAAGTACTGAAAAATCAGTTATATTGTTATCTTTAATATATAGAGTCTTTAGAATTTGTAGTTTTTTAAACTATTATTTGGAATATATATAATGTAGTTATTTATAAAATATTATTCTTAATTGGTTGGATTTAAAATATATGTAGCAGTAGAATAAAGTGAATACTTGAAAAAAATAAAAATTTGGTATTGTTGGGTGGTATAATTAAGATATAATACTTCTAAATATTATGATTTTATAATAAGGAGGAAAATAAATTTTTGCTAGATATCTTAAATGCTACAGAAAAACAAAAGATATTTATCCAGTTATACCTGAGGATCAATTAGCATGGCTAAGGGAAGAATTACGTAAAATTATTAATGAAGTTAATAAAGGTGAGAAAAGGGTATTGCTATGTGCTAATGGTCATGATCATGGTGATTCAATTAAAAAGATAGGAAATACTATATATTTTGGAGTTAATTATAATGAAGGTCTTTATGGAATGGTAGATCTATATTGCCTAAGGTTTCATCATGGTAAAGTAATGAATTAAGATTGAATTGATATGCATATTTATACATGAACGTTAAAATACTTGCATAAATATGCTATAATATAAAATATAAAAATATTTACAAAGGGGCAGTGAATATGTATTTTAGAAAGACCAATAATCAAGACTTAGAAGAAGTAATGAAAATAATTAATGGGGCTAAGGAATGTTTTAAAGAAGAATCTATAGATCAATGGCAAAAGGGATATCCTAATAAAGAGACTATCTTAAAAGATATTTGTGAGGAAAATGGATATGTTTTATTAGAAGGAGAATCAGTTATTGCTACTATAGCTGTTACAATAGGAAATGATCCTGTTTATGATAAAATTTATAAAGGTAAATGGCTGTCGAAGGAAGAATATGCTGTAATAAGAAGAGTTGCAGTTTCTAGTAATTATAAGAGAAGAGGCGTATCATCAAAAATTATAGGAGAAGTTGAAAAGGTGTGCAAGAAGAAAGGAATAAATAATATAAAGATAGTTACTCACGAAATGAATATACCTATGCAAAATATGCTCAAGAAGAATAAATTTATATACTGTGGAATTGTGTACTTAGAAGATGGTAGTAAAAGGATGGCTTTTGAAAAATTAATATAAAAAATATTTTTTTAGCGACAAAATATGAATAAAATGTAAGCGTAAATGTCGATTTAATATTGCTTTTAAAATGCATTTTACATGGTTAACTAGAAATTAAAGTATAATGAGATTTAAATGAAAAAAGATTTGGAGTAAAATTTAATTAAATTTAAATAATCGCAAATAATAAGGAATTATTGTAAAAAGTTTAGTGTATTGACACTAAAAAGATTACAATGTAAAATATTCTATGTTGAACGGATTAACTTAAATGTTATTATAATTTTAATGATATAAGATATGTTAATTGGGGAATTTGCATATTTTAAAAGTTGAAGATAGTAAATAAATGTTCGAACTTTATTAAATCTAAAGATAATTTCTTATTACACAAATTTCATTAATTTATGTTATATTTATTGTTTTGAATATTTTAGGGGGACTTAATGATAAATATAATATATATATATATATAATGTTTACTGGGGAGTGGACAAGATATAGTGTATGGGAACGGCAAATGAAAATATAATTTTATATCTGAGATGTGTGGGAACATTTCAAGTTAAAAATAAATAATTTGAGTTTTAATTATTTATAAAAATGAATTGATTTAATAAAAACTCTGGGAAAGTTTTTGTTAAAGTTAAAGTTTAGTGAATGAATAAAAACTCCTATGTCAATAATTTAGGTAATGAATTATTGACATAGGAGTTTTTTGATGAAAAAAAGAATTGAATTTATAGATGAGCTTAGAGGAATTGCTATATTAATTATGATCGGATTCCAGTTTATTTAGGAATATTAATAACCATAATAACAAGTATATTTATACCAAGTGAAGTTATATTTTTTGTAAATTACTATCTTGGTTTACTTGAAGGATACATAGATAATACTTCATTCATTTATATACTAAAAGAAAATGGATTTTTGAATTTTATGGGGATTAGAGGAGGTGATTTTTATAGTTCTGATTATTTTTCTATTTTTCCTTGGGTTTTTTTGTTTTTTAGTGGAGGTATTTTGGGAAAAGTATTTCTAAAAAGTAGACGGGAAGAGCGTCATGATGAGGTTGAATTTAGAGTGCTAAAATTTTTAGGAAGACATTCATTGATTATATATTTAGTTCATATACCTGTAATATTAATATATCCTATTTATATCTTGTTAAAGATATATTAAATATAAGTTTAATTATTTAATTTTATTACTATAAAATAATAACTTTACAGGAAATAAAAAAACAAAAATGATAAAGTTGTATAAAAAATGATTTTGTATGATGGCATCGTTAAAATATCAAAAAAAATTTTGAGAATAGCGTAAAAAAATAGCTGTTTTTTTTGCGATGTAATTTTAAAGCTTTAATTCTTTGTGCAAAATAGTTAAAAAAACTAACTAATTTATAAAAATTATTTATTATATAAATATAAAAATAACAATTTGTTAAAAATTAAAAGAAATATAAAATAAATATTGAAAAAATGTTTGACTGGATATAGAATGTAAAAAAAGGGAGCGATTTACATAAAGTTCTTTTTTAACAAATAAATAGGGGTGATAATATGAATAGAAAAAAAATAGTAACATTAATTGCTATGGGGTTAACAGGCGCTATGTTATTAGAAGGCTCAATAGGGGGAGTTGTAGCTAAAGCTGACGTACAAAGTGGAAGTGTACAAGAATTCTCTTCAGTTGAAGAATTAAAGGAAGTAAATGATGGACAAGCTCCAGAAGTTTACTCAGATGATGCATCAAGCTTCAAATTTATAGATGGTTCTTTTACTAATATAAAAGTAGAAGATAAAGATGATGCTATAGAATCTATAAAGAGTGTTAAAAATTTAATGGATATAGATAATCCAGAAGCACAATTAAAGGTAGCACAAGTTAATACTTCTGATGTATTTACATCATATAAGTTACAACAAGTATATAAAGATGTACCTGTATATGGTAGAGAAGTTGTAGTAGCTACAGATAAAGATGGTGAAACTACTTCAGTTAGTGGAAATTACTTAAATGATGTTAAGTTAAACACTACACCTAAAATGACTGCAAAAGAAGCAGAAGTTTACGCAGCTACTAAGTATGGAAATGATGCTAAATTAGAATCAGGAGATTTAGTAATTTATTCATTAAATGATGTTGAACCAACATTATGCTGGAAGGTAACAGTTACTGCTGAAAGAGATGGAAAAGAAAATACAGTAGAATCATTTGTAGATGCATCTAATGGTAATGTTGTTGACGAAGTTGCTTTAATGAATAAGAGTGCAGCAACAGCAAGTGCTAAAGATTTATCTGGAAAAACTTATAGTATTAATGTTAATAAGACTTCTTCAACATATGAATTATATGATACAGTAAGAAAAATTAAGATATATGATGCTAAAGGGTCAAATATTCCTGGTACATTAATTAGAAGTAGTAATAACTCATGGAGCGATGCAACTGCTGTTTCTGCTATGGTTAACATAGGAAAAACTTATGATTATTATTCAAACAAATATGGTAGAAAATCTTATGATAATAAAGGTTCTCAAGTAGTTGCAACTATACATTATAAGGAAAATGGACATGGATATGACAATGCTTACTGGAGTTCATATGATAAACAATTTGTTTTTGGTGATGGATACCAATACTTCACACCACTTACAGGAGCTTTAGATGTTATAGCTCATGAATTTACTCATGCTGTAATTAGCTCAACTTGTAACCTTGCTTATAGAGGTGAATCAGGAGCTTTAAATGAAGCATATGCTGATGTTATGGGTAACATAATCGAAGGAGATAATGATAGCGCTTGGTTAATAGGTGAAGATATAATGAAACCTGGAAAAGGTGCAGGATTAAGAAGTATGTCTAATCCAGAACAATTCTCTCAACCAAGTAAGGTAGGAGGAAGATACTATCAAAAGACAACTTCTCCTTCATACTACAATGACTACGGCGGAGTTCATACAAACAGTGGTATATTCAACCATGCTGTATATTTAATGTGGAAGAATGGTATAAGCGATAAAGATAAATTAGCTAAATTATGCTATAACTCATTATTCTTAATGAACTCTAGTACTAACTTCAAGGGTTGTAGAGCAGCAATTTTAAGTGCAGCTAAGAATATGCATATGTCATCAAGTGAAATTACTATAATAACTAATGCATTTAATTCAGTAGGAATTACTGCATAATTGTAACTTGAGATTAAAAAGTCATGATAGAAATGGATATAATTTTATCATGACTTTTTGTTTTACTTTTTTTATTAAGAAATTTTAAATGTCAATTAAGTGTAAAATATTGTATATAAACAATTAATATGATATTATGTTAAAAAATAACTGAAGGGAGATGGGAAAATGTTTTCTAATTTTAAAATGAACTTTTCTAAATTGAAGTTTGCAGTTCTTTCAATGTTAATGATGTTTGTTGTTAATATAATGCCTGCAAGTTTTGTACAAGCATCAGACTTTATTAATAATAATTTAGAAGGAATTTCTAAACTTGAGCAGAATATATCTATAAGAGAAGCTAGCAAATCAATAACTGGTTTTGAGGAAGTAGCTAATTATATTAAAAAGTATAAAAAGTTGCCTGATAATTTTATTACTAAGAAACAAGCAATGTCTTTAGGATGGGTAGCTTCAAAAGGAAATTTAGCAGAAGTAGCTCCAGGAAAAAGTATAGGTGGAGATGTATTTTCTAATAGAGAAAAAAAGCTTCCAACTAAAAAGGGAAGGACATGGAGAGAAGCAGATATAGACTATGTTTCTGGTTTTAGAAATGACAAAAGATTATTATATTCAAGTGATGGTTTATTTTATAAAACAGTAGATCATTATAAAACTTTTACTAAGATGAATGTTTAAGGGACGGTAAATGAAGAAGATTATTTTAGACAGTAAAGAATTTTTGACTAAAGATGAGTTGCATAAAGTTTTAAAGAAAAAGATGAATTTGCCAGATTATTATGGTAATAATCTAGATGCTTTATGGGATTGTATTACAGGGTATATTCCTTTACCAATGACTGTAGAATGGTTAAATTTTAACCAAAGTAAAGCTAATCTTGGCGAATATGCAGACATGGTATTGGAAGTATTTGAAGATGCAGAACAGGAATTAGACGATTTTAAGATAATTATAAATTAAAAAAGATGTCTAATTATATAGGAAGTATAGAAACAATTACATAATTATATGGAAAAAATTCAATAATAATATATAATAA
This sequence comes from Clostridium sp., assembly GCA_015058405.1. Classification (GTDB taxonomy): domain Bacteria; phylum Bacillota; class Clostridia; order Clostridiales; family Clostridiaceae; genus Clostridium. The sequence continues at coordinate 1,884 of SVCL01000124.1, read as the reverse complement.
AATGATAAATGCTAAAAGTGTTTACCATTTTATTATTTTAAGAAAGGATGATGTAATTATGATGAATTTAGATAGAGTAAAAATGGATATTGTATTAAAAAAGGAGGTTAAATCTCTTTAATGATTAAACCTCCTAGAAACTATTAGTTTTTAAATTTTAGGAGGAAAAGAAATTGCAAAATATAACGTTAGAAGATTTAGGATTAAGTGAAAGATATACTATAGAAAGTACAATGTATAGTGAGGATTTACATTTAAGTAGAGTAAGTATACAACATAAAAATATATACCATGTAATAACAGAAGAAGGAGAAATGTTAGCAGAGGTATCAGGAAAGTTTATAAATAGTGCTACATCTTTTGGAGATTATCCTGCAGTTGGAGATTGGGTTCTTGTAGATAGAACTAATAATAAAGGTGGAAATGCAATAATTCATCATGTTCTTACAAGAAAAAGCTGTTTTGAAAGAAAAGTAGCAGGTAAAAGAATGGATAATCAAGTTCTTGCAGCTAATGTAGACACAGTGTTTATATGTATGGCTCTTAATAATAACTTTAATGTAAGAAGATTAGAAAGATATATATCAGTAGCTTGGGATAGTAGAGCAACGCCAGTTGTAGTTTTAACTAAGGCAGATTTATGTGAAAATATAGATGAAAAACTTCTTGAAGTGGAAGAAGTTGCAATTGGGATAGATATATTAGTAACTAGTAGTGTATCTGAAGAAGGATTCGAAAAAGTTAAAGAATATATTACTAAAGGAAAAACAGTAGCACTTATAGGATCATCAGGTGTAGGAAAATCTACAATGATTAATAAAATTCTAGGAACTGATGAAATAGAAACTACTGAAGTAGGTGCAGGTGACAAAGGTCGCCATACTACAACTCATAGACAGATGTTTTTAGTTCCTGGAGGGGGAGTGTTATTAGATACTCCAGGTATGAGGGAACTTGGAATGATAAGTGGTGATTTAGCAAAAGGATTTAGTGATATAGAAGAGTTAGAAGCTAAGTGTAAGTTTTCAGATTGTAAGCATGAAAGTGAACCAGGCTGTGCGGTGAAAAAGGCCATAGAAGAAGGTTTATTATCAGAAGAGAGGCTTATAAGTTATAGAAAATTACAAAAAGAATTAGCCTATAGTGAGCTTAAATCTAGGCAGGCAGAAAAGGAAAAGATAAAAGGTATGTTTGGTAGTTTTTCTAATATGGCAAAAATGAGAAAACAGATAAAAAATAAAGATAAAAGAAGATAATAATATAAATAAATGCTAAGACTATAAATAAGGTCTTAGAGGAACATATAAATTAATAGATAAAACAGATAAGTCAATAATGCTAATAGGTAAAAAGCTAGAAGAGCTTAAAGTTGAAAAAGTAGAATTTTACTTAGATCAGCCAGTTTCTAATTCTGGCAGGCTAAAGACAAGGATAATAGAATTATTAGCACCTTTTAATTTTAAAGTTCAAGTATTTGTTATAAATGATGTAGATAAAACTTTACAAGAATTTTATAATGTAGTGAGTTCGGATGCTATTATTTTAGATAAGTGTAAATCGTGGATAAACCTTAATGAATTAATAATTAAGGATTTAAATTGTAGCAATATAGTTGATTTGAGTAAAAAATAAAGACATTACCCATTGTGTGGCAATGCCTTTATCTTTGTGTGCCCAGCATGGGCAACAACTCGACGGTGAAAGTCCGTTGTGGGCTTGGTAGTGGGAACCACTAGTCAAGGGCAAGGGTGTCCATCGTGAGGTGGAATCTGAAGGAAGCCTAAGGCAAATTCTTGGTCTGAGGGACACGAACTACATATGAGGCTTGCTAAGGGTGGACGAGTTTGCAAAACAAAGTCCAACACTACCAAAACCCTTAGGAGT
>SVCL01000123.1 GCA_015058405.1 Clostridium sp. | reverse complement strand
TCCTTAGTGATTTTTTCAATTACTTGTTGTATAATGTTCATGAGGTTAGCTCCTTTGTATGTTTTTTTTGGTTGTAATTTAATAATAACATACGGAGCTAGTCTCTTTTATTTTTTTCCTACAGTAATTTTACACTAAGATTAATAAAACAGTGTATGATTTTGTTGTATTAAAATATGAAAACAATATAAAAAGTGAAAAAAGACAGTACTATAGATTGTTATCTTTAATACTGTCTTTTTATGTTATTTAATGTGTGCTAAAATGGAAAATTTCTACAAATATGAAGAAAATAAGCGTACTTAATTAATATTTGAATTTGGAAATATTATTCTTTAAGTTTTTTGCTAAAGTGTACATTTCTTTTATAGACTCATTAAATTCAAATATAGATGCTGTTTGCTCTTCTACAGAAGCTGAAACTTCTTCAGTTGATGCAGCATTTTCCTCTGCAATAGCAGAAAGATTTTGAACTAGATTAGTTATTGAATCTTTATGCTTTTCAATAGTAGAGGTTGTTTTGTTCAAGTGAGATAAGGAGTTTATAGATGATTCTATATTACTAGAAATACCATTAAACTTATCTATTGTAGAATTAAATATTTCATTTTGATTTTTTATTATATTAGTCAATGAATTCATATTAATTACTGCTTCTTTAGTTTGTTTTGTTAGGTTATCTATTATATCTTGAATATTATCTGTAAAACTATTAGATTCTTCGGAAAGAGTTCTGATTTCTTCTGCTACTACTGAGAAACCTTTTCCATCTTCACCAGCACGAGCAGCTTCAATTGCCGCATTTAATGCAAGTAAATTAGTTTGCTCAGCTATATCTGTAAGACTTTCTATGTATTTACTTATATCAGTTGCTTTTGAATTGGTAGTATTTATAACCTTACTTATATCATCTATAGATTTATTGGTAGTGATATTTTGCTTTTTTAAGCTTGAAAGTATTTCCATACCTTCGTTTTTAAATTTTTCTACTTCTTTCATAGCTGAGTTAAGTTTAGACATATTTTTATTATTATCTTCTATACAAGTGTTAAGCTCTGCAACTTTATTGTAACCATCTTCAGTATCTTTTGCTTGCTTATTAGCTCCATCTGAAATTTGTACTATAACATTAGAAATCTCTTGAGCAGTAGAGTCCACTTGGTTCATACCAATAGATAACTTATTAGAATGAGTAAAGACATTATCAGCTAACATATTGGAAGTAGCCATAAAATCTTTTAAGTTTTTTATAACTATATTAAGAGCTCGAGCTAGATCTCCAATTTCATCTTTTAAATTTAAGAGATTTTCAGGAATTCCTTTTGAAATATCTAAATTCTCCATGTCTTTAGATGTTCTTACTAGTGTTTTTAGATTTTTAGTAAGTTTAGTACTCATAAGAGTTACAAAAAATACATTTACTATTATAGAGAGTATAGAAATTATAATACATATTATTGTAAAAGAGTTAAGAGCATTTGATACTATTTTTGATGAAGTTGATGTAGGGATTCCAACAGCATATGCCCCTATAACTTTATTGGATGAGTCCAATATAGGTTTATATAATGTGTTATATTCATGATTTAGTATAGTAGTAGTACCGGAAAATTCTTTGCCTTCCATAAGGTTTGTGTAAACTTCAGAATCCTTATCTAAAGTGCTATATAGAGTTTGGGCATTTGAATCGTATTTCATGTTTGTACAGACTCTGGATAATTTATTGCCGCTTTTACGAAAAATTGTTGCTATACTGTTAAAATCGGATTCCATTTTATTTACTACATCATTAGAACCGTCAATAGGCTTATTATTTGCATCCATAAATCCTTGAGGAGTAAAAGAAATTTTACCATGCATTAATTCAATGTATGTTTGAAATGCATTGTAACTATTAGCAAGTCTTTCTTGAATTTCAGATTTAGAAAGTTCATTTAAGTATTTTTTGGAAGTAAAAAATGTAAATATAGATAACACAGATATTGCAAGTATAATTAAACTTGTAACTAAAAGAATTATTTTATGTTTTAAGCTTTTCATGTAGCACCCCCTAAATAATTGATAATATGAATATTGTATCAAATATTGGGAAAAAGTAAATATTATTACAAAAAATATAATGCAAAATAAAATTTTTTGTTTGAAATATATGATTATTTTAGTAATATATTAAAAAAGAAAAATATCTATATTTTTAAAACATAAAAATATAGATATTTTTCTTTTTAATATTTAAATTGTGATATATTTTCTTTTAAGTCATTTGCTAAATTAGACATTTCTTTTATAGATTCATTAAATTCATTAATAGAAGCTGTTTCTTCTTGAACTGCTGCAGCTACTTCTTCAGTAGATGCAGCATTTTCTTCAGCGATAGCAGAAAGATTATTAATTAAGTCAGTTATAGATGATGTATGCTTTGATATTATATCAGTAGATTTATTTAATAAAGATAGAGTATCTAGTGAAGCTTCAATATTATCAGAGATACCATTAAATTGTTCAAGAGTAGAATTGAAGACTTTATTTTGGTTTATTATTATTGAAGTTAAAGAATTTATATGTTCAACTGCACCTTCAGTTTGAATAGTTAAATTAGTTATTGTATCTTGAATATTTTTAGAAAATGAGTTAGAAGCTTCAGAAAGATCTCTTATTTCTTCAGCAACTACAGCAAAGCCTTTACCATTTTCACCAGCGCGAGCAGCTTCAATTGCAGCATTTAAGGCAAGGAGATTAGTTTGATCTGCAATGTCTGACAGGCTTTCACTAGATTTTCTTATTTCAATTGCTTTTTGATTAGTAGTATTAATAACTTTATTTATGTTATTAATAGATTCATTAGTAGTGATGTTTTGTTGTTGTAAGTTTGAAAGCATAAGCATACCTTCATTTTTATATTGTTCAACTTGCTTCATAATTGAATTAAGTTTGTTCATGTTTATATTATTATTATTTATGCATTCATTTAGTTCTTGAACTTTTAAGGCACCATTTTCTGTATCTTTAGCTTGATTACTAGTGCCATCAGCAATTTGAACAATTACATTTGAAATATCTTGTGAAGTAATGTTAACTTGATTTATATTTGAAGTTAATTTATTTGAGTGTATTGCAACATTATTAGTTAAATCATTAGCTTTATTCATAAAGTTTTTTAGATTATTTGTTACAAAATTAAGAACCTTAGCTAATTCTCCTATTTCGTCTTTTAAATTAGTTAATTTTTCAGGTATATTTTTAGAAACATCTAAGTTTTCAATATTTTTTGAGGCTATAAGCAGCTCCCTTAAAGATCTTGTTAATCCTTTTGCAGTAAGTGTAGCTACAATAATAGCTAATATTATAGAGATAAAAGCTACTACAAGTGAAATGATTTTTAAAGATGATAAAGCATTTGATACTATTTTAGTTGAACTATTAATTGAAACACCAACAGAATATGCACCTATAATTTCTCCAGTAGGACTTAATAAAGGCTTATATAATGTGTTGTAATCATAGCCTAAAACAGATGTAGTACCTACATATTCATTACCTTCTGAAAGAGCTTTGTAAGCTTCTGAATCTTTATCTAAAGTTGTATTTAGTGCTCTTGTTCCTTTATCATATTTCATATTGGTAGAGACTCTTAAAAAGTTATCGCCATCTTTACGAAATATAGTGGCTAAATTACTAAAGTTTGCTGACATTTCATCAACTGCTTCAGAAGAACCTTCTATATTTTTGTTATTTTTATCTACTAGTATATTAGAAGATAATCTAAGCTTCCCATGAATTAAATCTATATATGACAAAAATGCATTATAGTTATTTGAAAGTGTATCTTGAATTTGAGTGTTAGATAACTCTCTTAGATATTTATTGCTTGTAAAATATGTGCAAAGTGATAAGGAAAAAATAATAGTTATAGTTAATAGTGTAATTGAAGCTGTTATTTTTTGCTTTAAACTTTTCATTAAGAAACCTCCCTTGAGTATAATAATATGTAGCTTTAGAATATTGTAACACTACTGTAAAAATAATTAAATTGTGTATGTGCATAATAATATGACATAAGAAAATATACTTTTCGATAATGTTTACAAAACGGAAGGGTATTTAGTTTTAAGAAAGATACTTCTAATACAGAACTTTATGGATATGATTCAATATGAACAGTTACACTTTTTCTACCAAAAGCTAAACATTCAGCTTCGCTATTCATATATAAATCTATTTTCATATTTTTTATAGCAGAACCAGTGTCAGAGGCAATAGCTCTACCATAGCCCTCTACATATACTATACTTCCAAGAGGAATAACACTTGGATCTACAGCTACAGTACTTAGACCATTAGGGTTCCTAACAGGTGTCATACCCATAGCAGTTGTAGAATGTAGGGCATAAGCTGTAGCTTCCATAGTTAATGTTTTTAAGTAGTTACCTGATGGTTTTGAACTTTCAGGAATTACAGGCGTTTGGCTTTGAGCTTTTTCTTTTTCTATTAATGCGTTTATTTCTTGTTTTTTTGTTTCAGCAGAAGAGAGTGCTGCGTTAATTTCATCTAATACTTCTTTTATTGTTATCTGATCTTTTAAACCAGAAAGTATTGAAGCTGATTCATTTAATTTAGATAAATCAGAAGTAGAAGAAGTAGAAACAGAATTTATATTATTAATGTATTTACTTACAAGGATTTCTTCATTTTTCTTAATTTCTTCTCTTAAATTTGATAATTCTTGAGATAACTTGTCCTTATTTTGAGATAAGGTTTTTTCTTTCTCTTTAACTACTGAAAGTTTATTTTTAGTATCTTCATTCAATGCAACTAGATTTTCTTTTTGCTTAACTATATCTTCTTTATCTTTATTCAATAGGTTAACATTATCATTAATTTCATTAATTAATTTTTTATCTTGTGTAATGACTGCTTTACAAACTACTATTCTATTAAAAAAGTCACTTAAATCTTCAGATTCAAATAAAAAAGAAATATAATTTAAGCTTGAAAAACTTCCGCTTTTATAAATTTCTCTTAACCTTAAAGCTAAGGCATTTTCACTTTTTTTAATATCATCTTCTAATTGACTAATTTTATGTTCAGTATTTGTAATTTTGTTTTCAACTTCATGAATATTATTTTCATTATTCTTTATATCGTTATTTAAACTTGAAATTTCAGAATTAGTAGTTGCTATTTCTTCATCTAATTTTTTTAATTCATCAGAAACTTGACTAAACTGAACTTTATTATTTTCAAGTTCTGTATTATTAGTAGCAAAGGTTACAGTTAGAGAGTTATTAATTATAAATGCAACTCCTGCTATAAATAAGAGTACCTTTTTCATTTAATCACCCATCATTTATTTTTTTATTAATTTACTGTTTTAAACTATATCTATAATAACATATTTAAGAAGAAAGAACAAAATTCGTTTTTTAACAAAAATTTAATATAAATATAAAAAAGTGTATAAAACTAAAAGTAATATTAGTAATTAAAACTACAAATACTATGCTTAGTAATATTTGAAGGAGAGTGTAATTTTATGGTTAAAGAAAAAAGATTACAAGATAAATTTCAAACTTTAACTAAGGCAATAGATCCAAAACCTAACTATGTTAAGAATTGTTTCAGAGCATTTTGGGTAGGCGGTACTATCTGTACTATAGGGCAATGTGCTATGAAATTTTTGCAAAATTATGATTTTACAAAGGATGAAATAGCATCAATTACTGCTATTGTAATGGTGTTTTTGGGAGCATTGCTCACTGGAATGGGGATATATTATAAAATTGCAGAATATGCAGGAGCAGGTACTGTAGTGCCTATAACTGGTTTCTCTAATGCAGTAGTATCACCAGCTATTGAATTTAAGAAAGAAGGTTTTGTTTTTGGAGTAGCTGCAAAGATGTTTACTATTGCTGGACCAGTTTTAGTGTATGGAATAGGTTCTTCAGTAATTATAGGAATTATATATTACATAATAAAATATTTGATTTAAGGAGAGATATGCATGATAGATAAATGTGAAAAAAGAAGAGGAAATCAAACTATAGAATTAAAAAATCCTCCTAAAATAATCTCTACCTTTTCTGTAGTAGGTCCAAAGGAAGGTGAAGGGCCTATAAGAGATTATTTTGATCTTGTTTTAAAGGATGATACTTGTGGAAAAGACAGTTTTGAAAAAGCAGAAAGTGAACTTATACATACATCTATTACAGGAGCAATAAAAAAAGCAAATTTGACAGAAAAGGATATAAATTATTTATTTGCAGGAGATTTATTGAATCAATTAATGTCATCAAGTTTTGCAGCAAGACAACTTGGTATTCCATTTTTTGGCCTTTATGGTGCGTGCTCAACTATGTCTGAATCTTTAAGTTTAGCATCACTCATAATGGATGGAGGATTTGCAAATCATGTTGTAGCAGCTACATCTTCTCATTTTAGTTCTGCTGAAAGACAATTTAGATTTCCTTTAGATTATGGATCACAAAGAAGTAAAACAGCCCAGTGGACTGTAACTGGATCTGGAGCAATGGTTTTAGGATATGATGAAGGTGATTATCCTAAGGTGAAGTATGTAACCACAGGTATAGTAAAGGATTATGGAATTAAAGATCCTAATAATATGGGAGCAGCAATGGCACCAGCAGCAGTTGATACAATTTATAGGCATTTTGAAGATTCAGGAAGAAAGCCAGAAGATTATGATTATATAGTTACTGGCGATTTGGGGAATGTAGGAAAAAAGTTAACTGATCAATTATTACTAGAACATGGTTATGATATAAGAAAAAATCATATGGATTGTGGAGCTCTTATATTTAATGATGAATCACAAAATACAGAATCAGGTGGAAGTGGTTGTGGATGTTCTGCAGTAGTTACTTGTGGTTATTTATATAAAAAATTAATGAAGAAAGAGATTAAAAGAATATTTTTAGTATCAACAGGAGCTTTATTAAGTACTACTTCTCAACTTCAAGGAGAAAGTATACCGGGAATAGCTCATGGTGTTTCTATAGAAATGGAGTAATTAAAGGAGCGTTTTGTATGGAATTTGTAAAAGCTTTTATAGTTGGAGGATTAATATGTGTAGTGGGTCAGATACTGATGGGCACAACTAATTTAACTCCAGGAAGAATATTGGTTATATTTGTAACTTTAGGGAGCATTTTAGGTGCTTTTGGCCTTTATGAGAAACTAGTTGATTTTGCTGGGGCAGGAGCTACTGTTCCTTTACCTGGTTTTGGAAACAGTTTGGCTAAATCGGCCATAAAAGAAGTTGATGAAGTAGGCCTTTTAGGTGCATTTACTGGAGGTATAAAGGGAACAGCAGCTGGAATTACGGCATCAATTTTTTGGGGCTATCTAGCAGCGTTGATTTTTAATCCTAAAACTAAAAAATAATTAATATTTAAATGGCCCTCAATAAATATAGATTGGGGGCTTAACATATTGTATGAGACTTAGTATATAAAAAACATATTATAAAAAACATATATTGATAAAAATATATATTAATAAAAATATGTGCTTATAAAGAATATTTAAGAAAGTTCGACAAACATAAATATATGGATTATTTTGGACTTTTGAACATTGTAATTTGCTTGAATAAAAAGGTAATAAAATTCTAGTTAAAAAAAATTGTTAGTATAGGGGATAATATATTATAATAAAAAGGTTGAGAATTTTATATGAGAATGGAGGAAGCATTTTGAATAATTATAGCAATAATTCTTGGAAAACAGTTGTTGAAATTCTTAGAGGCGATATATATAGAGGATTAACAGAAGAAGAATGCGAACTTAGAAGAACATCATCTGGAGATAATAAGATTAATTTTCCAAGTGGCAATAATATACTTTCACTAGTAAAAGATTTTTTAAGTGTACATATTATTTTGAGCATGGCTATAATAGGTATTTTATTTTACTTTAATCAATATATTTTAGCAGGTATATCAATTGGAATTTTAGTAATAACTTTAAGTTTAAAAGTATTACATGTTAAAAATCAATCGGATAAAGTTAAATTTATGCAAAAGTTAAATAATAGTACTACTACAGTGCTTCGAGATAGTACTGAGAGAGTAGTAAAATCAGAAGAGTTAGTAAAAGGAGATATAGTTTTATTTTCTAAAGGATCTTTAATAGCGGCAGATATAAGAATAATTACAGCAAAGGATATAAAAGTAGATGAAAAAAATATAACAGGTGAAAATTTCCTGAAGGATAAATTTGATAGCAAAATTGACAGCAATGTATCTTCTGTAGAAGAAGCTAAAAATATGCTATTTAAAGGGTCTGTAATTAGAGAAGGAGAAGGATCTGGAATAGTTGTTGAAATAGGTGAAAAAACTCATTTAGGTAAAATGTTTAGTATGTTAGTTGATTCAAAAAATAATAGACATACTTTAGGAAAAAGATTAGAGAAAAAGGTAAGTAAATTTAAATTTATATTTTTTATAATTGCTATTGCAGCCTTTTTTACTAATATGGCTAAAGGACAAGCTGTTAATAGTCTATGTTTATCTTTATTTGCAATAGAAGTTATGCCGGTAATTTGTATAGCTTATATATATACATCTATACTTAGAAAAGAATTAAAATCTAAAGGAATAGATTTAATAAATATGTCTACCTTAGATACTATAAATGATATAGAAATTTTATTTTTAGATAAAGTAGGTTCAGTAACTAAAGAGGAAATGGTTGTTAAAAAGTTATATGTTAATAATAGGTCATTTACTTCTAAAGATATAGCATATAACAAAGAAATTACTATTACGAGATTAATAGAAACTTTAGTACTTTGTAATGATGCGACCTATAACAGAGAAACAGAAGAATCTAGTGGGGACTTATTTGAAGTAGCTTACTTGAAGTTTGCGGATAAAAAGATGGCTTATAAAAATGTTCTTGATAGAGAGTATAGGAGAATATTTGAAGTTCCAATGGACTCAGATAAGAGAATGATAACTACAGTTAATAAAGGCCAGAAAGGTTGTAGAGCTAATAGCAAGGGTAATGTTGATGCAATCTTAGATAGATGTAAATATATTATGATTGATGGTCTTGAAAAGGAAATTACTAATGAAGATATAGATAAGATAAAAGCTATGGATTATAACTTTTCTTTAGAAGGATTAATAACTCAAGCAGTAGCTTATAGAAGTTTTAGTTATACACCAACAGTTGAAGAAAATGTAGAAAATAATTTAGTATTTATAGGCCTTGTAGCTATGGAGAATCCTTTAAGTGACGATATTCATGATGAAATAGAAGAGTTAAAGGTTAAAGGAATTATTCCTATAATATTTACAGAAGATAATAAAATAACAGCAACAACTTTAGGAAAAAAGGCAAAACTTATAAGAAGTAGTAATAGAGTTATTGCAGGAGTTGAAATATATTCTCTTGGAAAGGAAGAACTTATAGATACAATTTCTAAAACTAGAGTATTTTCAAGAGTGAATCCAGAGCTTAAAGCAAGAATAGTTAGTCTATTTGTAAAGGATAATTATAAGGTAGCAGCTAGTGGTGAATGTTTAGGGGATTTACCGACATTAACTATATCAAAGCTTGGTATAGGGAAGGGAAGTGCTCCTAAGATTATAAAGAATTCATCAGATGTTTATATAGAAAAAAATTATTTAAGAGGGTTCTTAAATCTTTTTGATGTATCAGAGAAGTTTAATAGAGGAATAGGAAAGTTAGAGGCTTTTATATATAGTATATTATTAACAGAACTTGCTACTTTAAATATTTCAAATACTTTTTGGGGAATAGAAAGTATTAGTTATATATCTCTAATAATTATAAATGTATTATTAGGTATACCATTATCGTTAGGATTAATACATTCATCTAAGGATAGAGATGGAAAGTTCTTTATTAGAAGTATAGTGTATACATCTAGTATTTTAGCAGCCTTATACTATAATCCATCTTTACCAGAAGAGGTTATTATTTCGATTCTTGGAGGATTTTTGGTTATAAATGTTTTCTTTCAAAGTAATATATCTTTTAAGAAAAAGAATATTGAATCTACATTGTTTTTAATATCTTTATTATTATGGTGTGGAGTTGTAGGAATATTAGCATTTGTGAATATAAATTTATTTATGCAAAATAATCTTATAATAATGGGAGTAATATTTATAATATCTATAATATTTGAATTAATAAGTAAATATTGGGCAAAATAAGAGGATGAGGTGATTCATCCATGAGTATAAAAGATATAGAAGGAGTAAAAAATCCTATTATATATATATCTTTAACAATATTATTTAGTTCAATATTTTATGGTTTGTATAATGATTACTTATGGCTAGCAGTTATATCTGCTAGCTTTTTTATAATATTTACATATTTAAATACAAATTTATTTTTTTCCATAGTTATTATAATGTTTTTTATATTAGGTATTCTTAATAATATCAATTATTATAGTTTAGACAGTAATGAAGAATTTAGTGGGTTAATAAAAATTACTGAAAGAAACAATTATTTTAATATAGGTGAAACGGAGAATAAAAAAATATATTTAGAAGGAGAAGGGATAAAGGAAATTGCTTTAGGAAAAGAAATATATGTTAAAGGAAACTTTTTATATAGTAAGGATATAGAAAGAGGAATTTTAGGAACTTTAAAGATAGAAAAGATATATTTCAGCAAAGATACTTTAGTGAGTCATTTATATGATATACGAGAAAATATTTATAAAAAACTTAAGGAAAATTTAGGGCAAAGAAGAAGTGCATTAGTTTCTTCTGTAGCTTTTGGATATTCAGAATATTTGGATCAATATGATAAAGAAGAAATGAGAAATTTAGGAGTTATTCATGCTATAAGTGTATCAGGATTGCATGTTGCCTTAGTATTTGGAATTATAAAAAGATTCCTTGGTGTGAAATTTGGAATACTTGGAACAGCTATATATGTACTTTTAACTGGAGTAGCATTTTCATCTATTAGAGCAATAATTATGATTACACTTATAAGTATTTCATTTCTACTTAGGAGAAATTATAATTCTGAAAGTGCGCTTGCTTTAGCATGTTTATTAATAACTGTAGTTAAACCTTATGCTCCCTTTATGTTGGGTTTTATGCTATCTTTTTTAGCTACTTTAGGAATAGTTAAGTTTAATAAAAAGATTAATAACAAGCTGTATAGGTTACCTAATTATTTTAGAAGTACTATAAGTATAACTTTATCTGCACAAATATTTACTTTACCAGTTATTATGATAGCTTTTTCAGAGTGTTCTATTAGTTTTATTATAGGAAATATAGTAATTGTACCTTTATTTAATGCATTAATTATTTTAGGAAATATATTAATTCTAGCTTATCCGGTAGGCGAGTTATTTGATTTTTTAAGTTATATAATTATAAATGTTATAGATATTTTAGATTGTTTTTTAGATTATTTTTATGATATAAGTAATATTAATTATGTAGTAAACAATAGTATTGTAATTGCTTTTACTATGACTATGATAAGTGTATATTTTATTAGTAAAGGAAAAAAGAAAATGGGACTTTTAGCAGTATCAGCTATGGTTTCCGCTTTTATATATATTTATAGTCCGTTTCTTAGAATAGATTATCTAGACAAAGGGGCAATATTGATATCACATATGGGAGAAAGAAAAATAATAACCAATAGTAGAAATATAGATATGGCAAAGCTAAAAAAGATTGGTTTAGCAACAGAAGGATTTAGGGCACCTAAAAAAGTAAAGTTATTAAATAATATAGAAATTGATTCTAAAGGAAAAAATTTTGTTATAGGCTTAGAAAATAAGAAGTATTTATTAAAGTTAAATAATAGAGATATTGAAGATAAAAGTTATGATATAATTAATTTTATAGATAAAAAGAAGAAGGGATTTTTTATAATAAAAAATAGCCTTTTATTATATTAGATAGATGTAGAAATGGTGGTAGAAGCAGTTGATTACTTACGATATATTAGAGAAGGAAATTAAAAGTAAATCTATAAAAAATTCATATATATTTTGTGGTGCAGATGAAGAATTAATAAAAGAGGGAATAAGTACTTTAACTAAACCTTTGTTAGCAGGAGGTCTTGAAGAATTAAATTATATAAAGATAGATGGATTAAATACTACTATAGATGATATAATGAATGCTTGTGAGACTATGCCTTTTATGGGAGAAAAGAAGGTGGTATTAGTATATAGAGCTAACTTTTTAAAAGATAAAACTGATTCTTCTGGTACTAAGCTTTATAATGATATAAAAAATTATTTAAAGGATATGCCTGATTTTACAGTGCTTATTATGTATTATACCTTTGGAGATAAAAGAGAAACACCAAAGAAAAATAAAAAGCTTATGGCCTTAGATAAAATCACTGAAATAGTTCATTTTGATAAATTAAAAAGAGATAGATTTCAAAAAAAGGTAGAGGAAATATTCTTTGAAAAAGGTAAAAAAATAGGTAAGGTAGAGTTAAGATTTTTCTGCGATAGGGTGCAAAATAATTTTAATATTATAAAGAGAGAAATTGATAAGTTAATTGATTATACAGAGGGAAGGGATATTAAAAAAGAAGATATAGAAAAGCTTATACCTTCTAAAAGTGAAGAAGATATATTTGATTTAGTTGATTTAATATCTCAAAGAAAAATAGAAAAAGCTATAGATATAATGAATGAATTATTATTTAAAGCTGATCAACACATGCTTATTGTAACCTCTATTGAAGTTCAATTTAAGAAATTATATAAAATAAAAATAGGAATGCAGAGCGGAAAAAGAGTAGATGACTTTGTTAAAGAGTTAAGAGTACCAGCTTTTGTTTGTGAAAAGTTAATGACTCTTAGTTCAAAGTTTTCTTTAAGACAGCTTGAAGGTCTTATAAGATTGTGCGTAGAAGCAGAGGTGAAGCTTAAATCTTCTGGTGTTGATAAAACTATGGAATTAGAACTTTTATTATTAAATACTTTACTTGTTAAAAGATAGAAATAGTAATATATATGTTATATAAAATAAAGTTTAGCTGTCGCAAATGCGACAGTTTTTTTGTGAAATTTTTAATTTTTTGTCATACAATTTGTGTAATTTGTTTGGAGGTATATTTAAATTTTGTAAGCTCTAACAAATTTAAATGTAAACGATATGTGTTATAATTTGGATATAAAATTTAATATTTTAGGGGGAGTATAAAGTGAGAAAACAGAATTTAAAAAAGATTGCTCTCATCACTATGTTTTTATTTGTATTTACTTTACTTAGTAATATTAATGTAAATACAGTAAAGGCAGAAGATACAGAGGAAGATGTAATTAATGTAAATACTATTTGTACAGTAGTGGGAAATTTTATGAGCATTAATGGACTTGGAGAAGATTGGAGTACAAGTAATGTTAATGGTAAGCTCAAGGAATATAAAAATGGACTTTATGAATCCACTTATACTTTAAAGGCAGGAAGTTATGAATATAAAGTAGCAGTAGATGAAAATAAAGATAAGGAATATGGAAAGAATGGTAATAACATTTCTTTAAATTTAGATAAAGAGACAAAAGTAACTTTTAGATTCGACTTAAATAAAAAAGAGGTTTATGATTCGATAAATAATCCAAGTTGTTTTAAGTCAAAAGCTATATTAGTAGGTGGAATTGCTGATTGTTTAGGTGGACAAACTTGGGTACCTGGGGATGACAATTTTAAGCTTGATTATATTGGTGGAGGTATGTACTTAAAGAACTTTAAAGTGTTAAAGCCTGGTAAAGTTGAATATAAAGTAGCATATAACGGAGCTTGGGATAATGGAGAAATAGAATTAAATTCTAGTGTTGAAATACCAGAAAAAACAGAAAATGTAGCTTTCTTTTCCGATTATTTTGGCAACGTTGCCAGTGATTCTATAAATACACCTTCATTAAAAGATACTCTATCTATTATAGGTACTGTAAGAGGTGGAAAAGATGACTGGGATACATCTAAAACAGATTATGATATGTATAGAATAGATAAAGATACTCTTATGTATACATGTAAAATAGCTGCTGGTTCTTATGACTATAAAGTAGTTAAAAATCATAATTGGGATGAAGGAAGTTATCCTGAAGTAGGTAATAAAACATTAAAGTTGGAGAAAGAAACTAATGTGGTATTTATAGTTGATACTATAAGTGGAAAATTATATGATTCGATAAATGATAAGGCAAAAGTTGCAGAAAGTTTAGGACTTAAGGAAAAAGAAATACCAGTAGTTAAAGATCCTGTTATTAATGATAATGGTACTATTACTTTTAAGTATAACGATAAGGAAGCAAAATCTGTATATTTAAGTAGTAATATCAATTATTGGAGCAAAAATTCTAATGCCTTTACTAAATTGGATGATGGAACTTGGTCATTAACTTTAAGGATAGGTGATAAAGAGCAGGATGTATATTATAAGTTTATTGTAGATGGAAAAGAGATTTTAGATCCTGATAATAAACAAGTAGAAAAAGAATGTTCATATCTAAAGTTTAATGAGTATAAAGGAAGACCAGTTACTATACCAGGTTCAATAGCTTCAGGAATTGACGGTACTGCAGGAACTTGGAATCCAGCTGATAAAGCATTGCAGCTAGATTATGTTGGAAACGGTAATTATAAAAAAACTTTTACAGTTAAGGCAGGTTCCTATGATTTTAAAGTAGCTATAAATTATACTTGGGACCCTGAAAACTATGGAGTAAATGGTGTAATTCAAGGTGAAAATATTCATTTAGCATTATCAGAAAAACAAGATGTAACATTTTATTATAACGATGATTCGCATATCATTACTTCAAGTGTTGATTATAAACCATTAGATATTACTTTAAATAATGGAAGTAAAGTTTTAGGTAAATTAAATGATGAAAAGTTAAAAGGTATATATACTATTAAAGTGGATTTAAGTAAGGGCATTTATGATGATTTATTTTTATCTATAGGTGGAGATAAAAATAAGATTGTTAAGATGGAAAAGTTGGTTCTAAATCAAGATAGAATAGTAACTATTTCATATGATCCTAAATCTGAAACATGCTTTAATGATGCAGGTGATACTAAGATAGATTTAAATGGATTATATTATGATTCTAGAGATGAAGAATATAAAAATCCTTATGGAGCTATAAAAGAAGGAACAGCAATTAATTTTGCATTAAAAGCAAGTAAAGATATGCTTAAGTCAGGTAAGTTAGTTATTGTAACACCTAATGAAACAAAAATACTTGATTTAGAGAAGAATGGAAGTTTTGATGATGGCAGCGATAAATGGACAGTTCAATATACACCTTCTGTTATAGGAACATATTCTTATTATTTTGTTGTATCTAATGGATCAGATGTAAAGGGATATGGGGATGATGATGGAAACTTTAGTACAGGAGTTACTTCAGATCTAGATTCTATAACAAACTATGAATTTAATGTTTATACTAAGGATTTTAAGACTCCTGAGTGGTTAAAGAATGGTATAATGTATCAAATTTATCCTGATAGGTTCTTTAATGGAGATGGATATAACGATTATACTCAAAAGTATTCTAGAGGGGATACTCCATATGAGTTTATAAATGATTGGTATTCACTACCTAAAGATCCTGAACTATATCATAAAGCAGGTTTTGATTATCCATCAAATGCTAATAAGGGAGATATGAGTGCATGGGCTAATGACCTTTATGGAGGAGATTTAAAAGGAATCGAAAAGAAGATATCTTATTTAAAAGCTCTTGGAGTAACAATACTTTATTTAAATCCTATGGGTAAGTCTATTTCTAGTCATAGATATGATACTTCGAATTACTCAGAAATAGATCCACAACTTGGAAGCATAGATGATTTTGTTAACTTAGCTAAGGTTGCTAGAGAACAAGGTATGCATATAGTTTTAGATGGTGTTTACAATCATGTATCAGATGACTCTATATATTTTGATAAGTATGGTAAGTATGTTGCAAAAGGAAAGCCTTTAGGAGCTTATCAATATTGGTCAAGAGTTTATGATGAAATGAATAATAATGGATTATCTAAAGAAAATGCAGAGAAGAAGGTTGTTGAATATTACAAGTCTATTGGCATTACTGATTTCCACTATAAGGATTGGTTCTTAATAAATAATGAAAGAAATACTGGAAATCCAAAGTACTACACTTATGAAGGTTGGTCAGGATTTGATTCAATGCCTGTTATACAAGCATTAGGTGGTTCAGAATATAATGTTAAATCTTGGGCTAATGAAATTATAGATAGTGATGATTCTATAGCTAGAAAGTGGCTGCGTTTAGGGTCAAGTGGATGGAGACTAGATGTAGCAAACGAAGTTTCTACTGAAACATGGAGAGCTTTTAGAAAGGTTACTAAGTCAGAAGGAGACTATGCAGTAATTGGTGAGATTTGGACAGATGCATCTATGTATTTATTAGGTGATATGTATGATTCAGTAATGAATTATAGATTTAGAGGTTCAATGCTTAACTTTGTCAAGGGAACCCAAGAAGATAATAAGACTGTAAAGACAGCAAAAGATTCAATGAATGAACTTGAAAAGATGAGAGAGCAATATCCAAGAGAAGCTTTAGAAGCTATGATGAATTTAGTAAGTACCCATGATACTCAGAGAGTATTATCTGCTTTAGATGGATATTCTAAAGGTAAGAGAGACTTTGCTAAAGATGCAACTGATCTTGCAAAGGCTAAGATGAAGTTAATACCATTTATGCAAATGACTTATGTTGGAGCACCAACAATTTATTATGGTGATGAAGTTGGAATGGTAGGTTGTGATGATCCAGATAATAGAAGAGGATTTATCTGGGGTAAAGGAGATAAGGAATTAGTTGAATGGTATGCAAGACTTGCAGCAATTAGAAATTCTTATTCAGCACTTAGAACAGGAGATTTAATTCCAGCAGATGTTGAAGATAAATATGCAGATGATGTAATGGCTTATGTAAGAAGTGATGAAGATTCTAAGATATTAGTAGCAGCTAATAGACAGCAAAATGATATTACAGTTACAGTAAATGTTAAAGGAATAGCAGATGGAACTAAACTAACTAATATATTAACTGGAGATGAAAAAGAGGTTTATATAGTTAAGGATGGTAAAGTTACTGTAAATATTAAAGCATTAAATGGTGTTATATTATCAGACAAATTTACTAAGGTAGAAGTTAATACAGAAGCTTTAAAGGATGTTTATAGTAAAGATGCTATTGTTCCTAATAGAGATGTTGCTACTACTGATGCAAAGATTATGGAAGATGTAAATAATGCTAAGGATGGAGATGAAGTGATTATTTCTTGTACTGATGGTGAAAGTATTAGTTCAAAACTTCTAGATTCAATTGCAAGTTCTGGTAAGGATATAAAAGCTGTTATAGAAAGATGTAATTATAAGATAATAATTAAGGATATTAAGAAATTAGCGGAAAAACTAAGAGAAGAAGGATTAACAGATTTAATTATAAATATAAAAAATCTAAAGGATATAACATATAATTATAAGTTTAATACTGAAAAAGAAAATGTAGTTGAAAATTTTGAGATTACTACAAATCTACATGATGGAAGGTTAGGGGTTCCTGCTACCATAATGAAGGTAATTAATAATGAATATGAAGGTAAAACTTTATATGGTTATTATGAAGATGAAAATGGTAATCTTGTGTTTGGAAATAGTAATGTTGTAAAGAATCATATAGTTTCTATAGATGTAGATTCTGTAGGTAAAGTTTATATTTTAGATAAAAAATTAGATACTAAGAATTCAACTGAAGATAACAATCCAGGTAATGGTAAAGATTCTGATAATAGTAATAATTATGATGATAGTAATAATTATGATGATAGTAATAATAGTGGAAATGCTTTGGATGAAGGTAACAATAAAAGTTTACAAGATAAGGATAATGTTAATGCTAATTCGGTAATTGGAGAAAGTTCAAGGACTGGTGATAGCAGTATAGGAAGTATTATAGTCTTAGTATCTATGATGATTTTAGCTGGAGTTGTTATATGTATTTATTCAAGAAAAAAGGAAAATAGTAAATAGTTTAAGTTTAGGTTTCTTTTTCGAATAAATGTTGGTAAAAACTTTTAGTTAATAAATAAGTTTCCCCTATAAATTTATAATATATAAAATGATACCCTAAGGTTTTAATATACAACCTTGGGGTATTGTTGTATAAAATCATAAAAAGAGATTTTACATTATTTAATTATCTTTTTACATAAGAATCATTAAAAAAGGTTATATTTTAGCAAAATACATTACTATAATATAACCTTTTTTAATAAAATATCTTATTCAAATATAGCAGTTACCCATTCATTAGTTTGGTGTTTTTCAATCATTTTATAGCCATGGCTTTCTACCATATCCTTAACTTTATCAAAGCTCCATTCTACAAGGCCAGATACTAATAGTTTACCATCTTCTTTTATATGTTCTTTAATAAAGTCCATAAACATATGAGTTTCTTCTCCACCTATGTTTATGTATATCCAATCAAATTTACCGTCTACAGTAACTTCTTTAGAAAGAACATCCCCAACTAAAGTAGTAATGTTAGTTAAGTTGTTTAATGATGCATTAAATTCTACTTCGTCTTTAACATCTCTTATGTCTAAAGCAACAACTTCTTCAGCATTTTTTAATGCAGTAGCTATAGAAAGGATACCAGAACCAGTACCTATATCTAAAACTCTTTTACCAGTAAAGTCTTTTTCTATAATTACTCTTAAAAGATCTTGAGTAGTTTCGTGAAGTCCTGTTCCAAAAGCTCCTTGAGATATAAAGTTAATTTTCTTTTTACCTTCAAATTCTTCTGTAGGGGAACATAGTACCCACTCATCATTTAAATGGATAGCTGGTAAAGAAAAGTCTTCATATGTATTAGCTTCTTCAAAAACATCAAATGGTTTTTGACCTAATATAGAATTAACCTTATTCATGTAAAGTTCTAAATCTTCTAAGTCTTCATCTTGACTTTCGAAGGCTACCTTTAAAACTATATCTTCAGATTCTACTTCTTCATAACCATAACCATTTTCATCAGTAGTTATTTTTAAAAGACTTTCATAGAAAACATCATAAATATCATTTATTTGAAGAGTTTCTACAGCCTCATCAACCTTATCAAAAGGCATTTTATAGCAAATAATAAACATCTTTATACTTCCTTTCAAATTAGACTAATATCATATTATTATAAGTTAAAGGTACTGTAAAGAGTTTATACTTCATTTACAAAGAGATATCTTTAGAGTATTATAAAATTAACATATAGAGGAAGGATGAAAAAGTGTGAAGAATATAGTCGTTTTAGATGGAAAAACATTAGGAAATGTCAATTTTGAAAGTCTTAATGAGTTTGGAAAAGTAACTTATTATGAAACAACAAAACCAGAAGAAGTTATAGACAGAGTTAAAGATGCAAATATTATATTAACTAATAAGGTAGTATTAAATGAATCAAATTTAGAAGGTGCTAAAAACCTAGAAATTATCTGTCAAACAGGAACTGGATTTAATAATATAGATGTAATATATGCTAAGGAAAGAGGAATTGCTGTAAGTAATGTAGCAGGATATTCTACTCCTACAGTAGCACAACATACTTTTGCAACACTATTACATTTATATGATAAGATTTCTTACTATGATAATTTTGTTAAAAGTGGAGCATATTCGAAATCAGGATTATTCACAAGTTTTGATAAACCTTTTCATGATATAGAAGGTAAAGTATGGGGAATAGTAGGTCTTGGTGCTATAGGAAGAAAGGTTGCTAGCATTGCAGAGGCTTTTGGAGCTAATGTAGTTTATTATTCTACATCAGGAAAAAATAATAATGCAGATTATAAGAGAGTTGAGCTTGATGAACTTTTAGCTAATAGTGATATTATATCTGTACATGCACCTTTAAATAAAGCTACAGAAGGACTTTTCAATTATGATAATTTAAAAAGGATGAAAAAGAGTGCAATTCTTATAAATATGGGAAGAGGACCTATAGTTGTAGATGAAGATTTAGCAAGAGCTATAGATGAAGAATTAATAGCTGGAGTAGCTTTAGACGTATTTACTGTTGAACCAACTCCAATTAGCAATCCTTTATTAAGCGTAAAAAATAAAGATAGAATTGTTTTTTCTCCACATATAGCTTGGGCAAGCATTGAAGCTGTAGAAAGATTATTTAATGAGATTTTAGAAAATATCAGAGCTTTTTATAGAGGAGAAGTTCGTAATAGAGTAGAGCTATAAGGAGAGTGTGCTATGATAAAGCCAATTATGAAGGATGTATTATTTCTTGGACAAAAATCAGAAATAGCTACTAAGGAAGATTTACATGTTGTAGATGATTTAATGGATACTTTAGAAGCGAACTTAGATGGATGTGTAGGAATGGCTGCTAATATGATAGGAGTAAGAAAGCGTATTATTGTATTTTGTGCTGGAAATTTTATAGTTCCTATGATTAATCCTGTTATAGTTAGTAAGAAAGGAAGCTATGAAGCTGAAGAAAGCTGTTTGTCTTTAACTGGAGTAAGAAAAACTACTAGATATGAGAATATTGAGGTAGAGTATTTTGACAGAAAGTTTACTAAGAAGAGAGAAAAGTTTTCAGGATTTGTTGCTCAGATAATTCAACATGAAGTAGATCATTTAGAAGGAATAATCATATAAAGTTTTTAAAAATATAAAAAGTTGGTTCTGTATTAGAATATATTTATGTTTTTCTTTTGATACAGTCCTGACTTTTTTTATTTATAAATTATTTGAGTATTTAGATAAATTAAAGCTTAGTTGTTTCAAAATAATTTTGCGAGTAATCAACTATTTCTTTTTGTGAAATTAATTTCATTTCACCGTTATTAATTTTAATTTTGGATATAGGATGTTCAATTTCAAATCTTTGACCAATATCTAAAAAAATTTCATCATCATATTCTATATCATCAAAGTATTTCCAAACAGTTTTGTTATTTTCATTGACAGTGTATTTATCTTTAATAGTATTTCGGATATTTGACCGATATTCTCCTAGATGCATAGAAGTATTATGATCATAATCTACACCTAATAAAAGAATATAACCATTTAATTTATATATTTTACCTAAAGGTGAATTATCTCCTAAACCATAAGTTAAAGAATGGTCATTTGTTATATAGGAAGCATTTTTTCCCCAAGCAGCAAAGGAATAAAAAGGATGATTACTTCTTAATACATTAGGATATGTTCTGAATAATTCGGCAATAGCTCCCATACAATAGGAAGGAGTTTTTTCTTTATCAAAGCATGGAAACTCATTTAATACTTTACTTAACCAATCTTTTGGAATAGGTGGATTACACCAGTATTCTGGAGTAGTTAAATTTGTAGTTTGAGTAGGCATGACAATATTACCTTCACTTGTTACTGTATCTTGTAGAGCATCTATAACAGTAGGTGCACCTCCTAGAACCCAGCCTAAAGATTTTAATGTGATAGTTGTTATTATAAATTTTAGACAAATGTTAAGTTAAAAGGAGATAGTTTAAGTGAGGAAAAAGTTAATATCATTTATATTAGTATTTCTTATGTTTCAAATTGTTATGGTAGGGTATGACATTAGATTTATTAAAAATTTTGATACTATAGCAACTTCACAAAATGGTGAATCAAATAAATTAAAGACTCCAAAGTACATATTTTTATTTATAGGGGATGGAATGAGCTATCCTCAGATTCAATTAACTAATTATTTTTTGAATGCACAGGAAAATAAAAAAACATTTTTAGATAGTAAAAATAGATTAAAAATGATGGATTTTAATATTTCAGCAGCAGCTCAAACTTATAATAGCACATCTTTTATACCTGATTCAGCTTCAACAGCTACTTCAATAGCAAGTGGGAAAAAGACTAGAAGTGGGAGTATTAATGTAAGTGAAGATTTGTCGGAAAAGTATGAAACCATTGCTGAAAAATTAAAAAAGCAAAAAGATTATAAAATAGGAATTATAACATCGGCTAATATAAATCATGCTACAGCAGCAGCTTTTTATGCACATCAACCTTCTCGTAAGAATTATTATGATATTGGAACTGAAATGATTAAAAGTAATTTTGATTATTTTGCAGGGGGAGGTCTAAAGGATCTAAAAGGAGATAATAATGATAAAGAAGATTTATATAAATTATCAAAAAAAGCAGGTTATAAAGTAGTAAAAACTAAAAAAAAAGTAGAAAATCTAACATCAAATGATGGAAAGGTTATTATAATTCCTGAAAGTTTAGCAGATTCAGATTCTATGAATTATAGTTTAGATTGTAAAGAGGGCGAATGGGAACTTGCAGATTATTTGCAAAAAGGAATAGATCTTTTAGATAATGATAAGGGATTTTTTATTATGACTGAGGGAGGTAAGATTGATTGGGCTTGCCATGCAAATGATGCTGCAACTACTATTAGAGATACTATAGCTTTAGATAATGCAGTAAGTAAAGCAGTAGATTTTTATAATAAACATCAAGATGAAACATTAATAATTGTAACTGGTGATCACGAAACTGGAGGATTAACAATAGGGTATTCTAAAACTAATTATGATACATTCTTAAGTAATTTTAATAAACAAAAGATATCATATGCAAAGTTTAATTCAGATTATATATCAAAATACAAGAAAGAAAAAACTAGTTTAGAACAGGTGATGAATGATGTTGAAACTTTATTTGGATTAAAAATTCCGAAAGTTAAGGAAAACTCTGAAGGAATTATGAAAGATAGTGCAGATTTACATCCTGAATACTCAAAAGATAGTACGTTAGTTTTAACAAATTATGAATATGACAAAATAAAAAAAGCTTATGATGAAACTATGACACGTACAGGAGAAGAAATGGAGTATTCTGAAGAGGAATATGAAATGTATGGTAGTTATGAACCATTAACTGTTACAATTACACATATTTTGAATAACAAGTGTGGTGTTAATTTCAGTTCATATGCTCATACAGCTTTACCAGTTAGTGTATTAGTAAAAGGTGTTGGTGAGGATAGTTTTAATGGATATTATGATAATACTGAGATTTATAATAGATTAGCAAAGTTAGTAAGAGTAAATTGAAGTATATTATATTCTATTAGATGTTGTATTTATAAGTAAATTTAAAAGATTAAATCTTTTTAGATAAAATGAGAAAGTTTGTAAATATTGACAAAAAATAAATACGTACTTAATATGGTATATATAATTTAATTTATTTAGGAGAACATAAATGAAAGAAAATAGTAAAGTTAAAAATCAATATAAAAATGATAATAATTTACAAACAAGAATATCAATACATGAAAAATATAGTGTTAATAAACAAGGTTTTGGAAATTGGATAATAGAACAATATGATATGAGAGAAGGCTATTCTATTTTAGAATTAGGATGTGGAAATGGATCAATGTGGAAAAATCATATTAATGAAATACCAGAAAGAACATCATTAATATTAACTGATTTTTCAAATGGGATGTTAGAAAAAGCTAAAGAAAATTTACATAATAGTGATAAGATATCATTTGAAAATGTAGATATTCAAAGTTTACCTTATGAAGATAAATCTTTTGATATAATAATTGCAAATATGATGTTATATCATGTGCCAGATTTAAATAAAGCATTAGAAGAAGTAAAACGTGTCCTTAAGGATAATGGAACTTTTTATTGTGCTACTTTTGGAGAAAATGGAATAACAAATTATATTAAAGGCCTAATAAATGATGCTAAGGTCAAAGAAGAATCAGAATGTATTTTTACTTTACAAAATGGAGAAGGTAAATTGAGAAAGTATTTTAATAGTGTAGTAAAAAGAAATTATGAAGATGCATTAGAGATAACAAATACTGAAGATTTAGTTGATTACGTTATTTCGTTAAAAGGAATAGAGGATTTTAATAAGATATCTAGAGAAGAATTAACTACTATACTTGATAGACAAAAGGTTTCAGGAAAGATAGTTGTACCTAAAGAATATGGTATGTTTATATCAAAAAAATGATATTAATTAAAATGACTATAAAGAACAAATATAGATATGAAAAATATTATAAAGTGATGGAGTAATTTTTAGGAGCAGGTTTAGTGGAATACAATGGAGGAAATATAAGGATTGAAGACATAGAAAACTTGAATTTATTAGATATTCAAGAAGTTGCTACTATAATATCTTTAATTTCGGATGTGCTTTCATACCAAGCTGTACAGCAAAGTAGAGAATTAATATATATTAAATATACTGGCATTGATGCAAAAGAACCTATTCCTGATGAAACAGTTTTTCAATCAGTTAATTTGTATATTTTAGCAAAATTTCTTTTTACTTCAGTTGGTTTTATTAGATATAATAATTTGTATAATCAATCATTAGAAGGAGACTTTGATCATTCACTTACTCCTAACATAGAAATAAATATAGGAAATATATTTGGTCTTATAGGACTTATGTTTTTATATAATGGAGCAAAAGGATTTATAATTAGAGATGCTAATCTACTTAGTTTTGGTGTAAGATAAAATATATGATAAAATAATACAAATAAGAAATAAGGTGGTGAATAAGATGAAATGGGAATTGGTTTGTGTACCAAGCTCTGCACAATAATTGTAAAACATAATTGTACAGAGCATAGTGATTAGGATATGTTTTATTAATTAT
This sequence comes from Clostridium sp., assembly GCA_015058405.1. Classification (GTDB taxonomy): domain Bacteria; phylum Bacillota; class Clostridia; order Clostridiales; family Clostridiaceae; genus Clostridium. The sequence goes on along the minus strand of SVCL01000123.1, from coordinate 2,944 downwards.
TGTGCATATTTACTAGATTTTAAGTGGATAGGAGCAATAATTTATGAAATATAAAAAAGCACAGGAAATATTACCTGATGATATAATAGAAAGAATTCAAGAATACATTGATGGAGAATACTTATATATTCCTAGAAGAAAAGAAAAGAAGAAGTCCTGGGGAGAAAATAGTGGCTTTTTAAAGGAATTGGAAGTAAGAAATAAGAATATATTTCAAAAGTATAATGAAGGAATTACAGTGAAAGAGCTTTGTGAAATTTATTATTTAAGTGAAGCTAGTATAAGAAGGATTATAAGAATTCATAAAAGAGCCGGATGATGTTATAAAAGCTATATTAAAAAAATTTTTAGTATAGCTTTATTTTTTTGTTCAAGTTTAATTCAGAAAAGTTTATTAGCTTGAGGAGTCATAGTGTAAGTGTTAATCTTTTTAGTAGATAGCAATATATAAAGGGATGATGAACGGATGAGTATTTTAGATATACGAGATATGACACAAAGTTTTGGAGAAAGAATTATTTTTGATAATGTATCTTTTAAGTTAGAAAAAGGTGAACATACATCCATAGTAGGTGCAAATGGTCAAGGAAAAACTACATTTATGAAACTTATTACTAAATATATTCTTCCTGAAAAAGGGGTAATAGAGTGGAGTAGTAAGGTTAAGGTTGGTTATATGGACCAAAATGTTGCTCTTAAGGATGAAGAATCAGTAAGAGAATACTTAAGAAGTGCCTTCAAAGAGCTTTTTGATATGGAGAAGAAATTAGAAAAGTTATATATAGATATGGCATCTATGGATGGTGATACTATGGAAACAGCCTTAAAAAAGGTAGGAAATATACAAGATACTTTACAAGAAAGAGAGTTTTATAGTATAGAATCAAAAATTGAAGGTATTGCAAATGGTCTTGGATTTAGTGAGCTTTTAGATAGATTAACATCAGATTTAAGTGGAGGACAAAGAAGTAAAATAATACTTGGAAAGTTGCTTCTAGAAAAGCCTGATATCCTTTTATTAGATGAACCTACAAATCATTTAGATGAGGAAAATATAGAGTGGCTTAAGGGGTATTTAAATAATTATGAAAATGCTTTTATTTTAATTTCTCACGATAATAGTTTCGTAAATAGTGTTTCTAATATAATTTATCATTTAGAAAATAAAAAACTTACAAGATATGTAGGAAATTATGATCAATTTTTAAAACTTTATGAAGAGAGAAGGATTCAGCTTAGAATAGATTATACAAGGCAGCAAAAGGAAATTAAGAAACTTGAAGATTATATTAGAAAGAATAAGGTAAGAGCTTCAACAGCTGCTATGGCTAAATCTAGAGAAAAACAATTAAATAAAATTGAACGAATTGAAATAGCTCCAAAGAATCCTAAACCTCATTTTAACTTTTTAATGTCTAGATCTTCTGGTAACTTGATTTTTGAAACTAAGAATTTAGTTATTGGTTATGATAAGCCATTATGTAAACCTCTTAATTTAACTATGAAAAGAGGGCAGAAGATAGCTCTAGTAGGGGCTAATGGTATAGGAAAAACTACCTTATTAAAAAGTTTAATGGGAATATTGTCTCCTTTAGAAGGTAGCATTAAGCTTGGGGTATATCAACATTTAGGTTATTTTGAACAAGAAGTTAATGAAAGTAGTAATAATAAGTTAGTAATAGATGAGTTGTGGGATGAGTTTCCAAAGCTTAATCAAACAGAAATTAGAACTATGTTAGCTAGATGTGGATTAACTAGAAAGCATATTGATAGTCCAATTAAGAGTTTAAGCGGAGGGGAACAGGCTAAGGTAAGATTATGTAAGCTTATTAATAAGGAAAGTAATATTTTAGTTTTAGATGAACCTACTAATCATTTGGATAAGGATGCTAAAGATGAGCTTAAGAGAGCTTTGAAGGAATATGAGGGATCTATTTTATTTGTATCCCATGAACCTGAATTTTATAAGGATGTTGCAAGTAGTATTTGGAACTGTGAGGAGTGGACATTAAAAGCATTGAAGTAGTTCCAAATTTAAAGTTGTTAGTTAATTTTAACTTTTTTTATTTATAAAATTTATTTAATAGGATATAATCTTAATAAGTAAAGGAGTGATTAGATGCCAACAATAAGTATGTTTTATGGAATAATTATAAGAATGTATTGTGCACCTAAAGAACATGCACCTTCACATTTTCATGCATATTATGGTGATTATAAGGCGGTAATAGATATAAAATCATGTGAACTTATAGAAGGAGAACTTCCTAAGAAACAGTTAAGATTGGTAACAGCATGGGCTGAGATTCATAAGGAAGAACTTTTAGCAGACTGGCAACTTGCAATGGATAGTGAACTTCCTTTTAAAATAGAACCATTAAAATAAGGGAGGATTATATATGTATTTATCAGTTAAACAAGTTAAGCCATTAGAAGATTTTAAATTACTATTAACTTTTGAAAATGGTGAAGCAAGAATATTCGATATGAATCCTTATTTGGAAAAAGGTATATTTAAAGAATTAAAGGATATAAGGATGTTTAATTCAGTAAAGGTAAGTTTTGATAGTATTGAATGGCAAAATGAAGCGGATATGGACCCGGAAGTGCTATATGAAGATAGTATTCCATATTATAAAGATAACAATTAGATAAAATCATTGGATGGAAAATGTATATAATCATACTTCCTAAAGGTATGATAGAGGCACTTTAAGGTTGATATAATACTAGTGTGACAGTTAAATAAATTTATTATTAATAATAAATTGAAGATGTAATTAAATAACAGTTTATTTTTATAAACTATAATAGTGCATTTTTACTTGAATAATTTTACAGTTGAATAAAAAGCAAACTTTAATAAGCTATTTTTAATGACTCAAAAATTTCTTCTATAGGTCTACCGTTTGCGGCAGCATCATAAATATATCTAACTTTAGAT
>SVCL01000122.1 GCA_015058405.1 Clostridium sp. | reverse complement strand
TATTCATGATATAGATAACAAAAAGCTGAAAGATATCATGAAAAATCAGGTTTGCCAATTTATGAAGTGACTCTTACAGGCGAAAAGGCTGATGTCTCAAGCTTAATAAATTTTCTAGCCGAAATAGATTCTTGGTTCAATCTAGAAGATTCAAAAATATTGTTGCCCTTATAGACAATCCAAAGATGATTCTAAATGTCCTTGTAATAATCCTAAATATAATAATGTCCATAAAAATAGAGGATGTATAAAATATAAATCTTTTGGTACAGATTATCGATCAACTATCGATGAAACATCAGATTATTTTAAATCTTACTACAGGTCACATATGTCTGTTAACCGTAGCAATTGCTGCTATTCTTACTAACAATCAAAAAAATATGCGTTCTTTAAGCAAACAAAGATCAATTATGCTTATCTCTATAAATTTCAAAAGCTATTCAAATTCACTCAAAGCAAAGCCAACAGTATTTTTTTCTTAAAATAATAAAATATTTAAATTAAATATTATCTCTCTAATAATAAATTAAAAAAGAGAGTGCCTCTTTAGCAATTCAAAAAAATTACTTACGGCACTCCCTTTATTAAATTTTTATAATTTACTATTAACTATTACTTTAATAACTTTCCATCATACATAATTGTCATTTCTTTTTCTTCAAAGCCTTCTAATTTAGCCCAATCTTTGTTCCATAATCCCATTTCTACAGATACTTTTGTAGAAGGTGAAGATAATTCTAAAGGTTTTTGGAACTTAACTTCAAAATAATCTCCCTTTGAATCCATTCCATAAGTTCCTTTTACCTCAGAAGTATAATCAGAATACCAAGGATTGTTATCAGTAGAAACTCCTGAATGATAACAAGCAGATTCCATCATATTATTATCTTCTTTATTAAAATAGTATCTAATAGATAACTTGCTTAAATCTACTACTTCTCCTTCTTTAGGTGAGATAGTGTATTTTTGCTTAACTGAACCATCAGTTGTTGTATCTACCTTTACATCTACATTTGAATCCATTGTTTCAGCTGATTGCATGTTAAGTCTTGCTAAAGCACCTACAAGTGATGCATTCCAGTAAATATCTATTTCATTAATTGAATAGCATTCTTCATTATCTAAATAACATTTTGCTGGAGCTTTTCCTTTTAAGTATGCTTTTGCAAAATCATCTTGTAATCCTTTGTTAACACCACCAATTAACATACCAGGAATAGCTTCTTTTTTAACTATTGATGGTCTATGATGTGGGTGCTTTGGTGAATCAGTACCATATCCTGTTACAAATGACTTAGCATTTGCATTTTTACCGAAACAATAATTTATATGTTCTTTACCATATTCAATATATTCTTTGTTTGGAGCTATCTTATTAGCTTCACTTAATAGTGATGCATCATGTAATACTGCCATATTTCCGCCCCACCAGTAATAATCATTAGTACCAAATGGATCTTGTTTTGATGAACTTACAATACCATCTGCTTCTTTAACTATAGCTTTTTTGATAGTTGCTACTGTATCTTTATCAGCATTTTTAGCAGTTAAATATGCTTCATTACCATAGCTTCCTACTGTTTGCCATCCATATCCATTTTCAATTTTTTCATCTACATATGATTTGAACTTTTCTCCATATTTTTCTTTTCCAGTTGCTTTGAATAATTGTGCTGATGCCCAATATCTTTCATCTCTATCATTTGAATCTTCATAAGCACCAGTTACTATTCCATCTGGATTATCAACTGGAGTGTTAGGTTGTGCATCTAAATAATCCCAAGCTTTTTCTGCTGCATCTAAACATTTATTTGCAAGGTCTGCATCAATATATTTGAATGCATCATATGCCATTGCCATAACACCTGCGAAATCACCTGTTGCAGTAGTTGAAATTGGTGTAACAATAAGTTGTCCTGTTTCTTCTTCTGGCATTACATGTCCTGGGAAGCTAGCACATGTTACCTTATGATATACTCCACCATTTTCTTTATTTTGCATCTTGAATAGCCATTCTACTTGTCCTTTTATTTCATCTAATATATCTGGAAGTCCATTTCCACTTTCAGGAATGTTAGTATCATCTCCAAATACTGCTGGATTAGAATTATATGCTTGTAAAAGGTCTGCAACAGTTGTTGAAGTTGCAACTACATATCTACCATAGTCTCCAGCATCATGCCATCCACCTGATACATCAATCATTTCATCAGTTCCATAAATTTTTGCTAATCCTGTATGACAATGTGGATGTGCCCATTTACCTGCGTATTTTTCTGGAAGTTCATCACATCTTTGCATATAGAATAATCTAACAGCATCTTTTAAAGCATCCTTATAAACATCTTTTCCTATCTTAAATGTATAAGATTCTCCTAAGTTTTCTGTTACTACTTTATAAGTACCATCCTTAGTTACAGAAGATAAATCACCAACGTAATCAACTTCACCAGCTAAGTCATTTTCTTTTCCTTCAGAAATTTCACCTGTATAAACTACTTCATTAGTATCTACAGATACAACCTTAAATTCTTTATCCACATCTTTACCTCTAAATACAACTTTCTTTGTATCATTTGGTAAATATCCTAATTGATTTAATACTATTTTTTGTTCATTTTCTTCTTCTTTATCATCCTTGACTCCGCTTCCATCTACTAAGCGTAATTCTACGTTATCTATCTTTATATTATGTGCATCTAACTCTTCATCTGGATATTTTCCTAAGTTAAATACTAATTTAGGTACTTTATCAGTTGGATCAGTCATTGTAAATTCTTGAGTAACTGTTTTTGTTTCTTCGCCTATCTTTATTTGATCTCCTGCATATGAATGATAATCTCCTCCATTTAATTGAAGACAATAGTACATTGATCTTTCAACAGAAGAACTAACATCAAATTTTAATTCATATTTTCCACCTTGTTTTAATTCAAAACCACCACAAGATACTTGTGCACTGTAGTTTAAATCTCCACACTTTTCAACATCAACATTAAGTTTTCCATCTTCACAGTAAATCTTACCTTTACCGCCTTCTGCAAAGTAAGTAGTCCAATTACTATTTATTCCTTTATCAAAAGAACCATCTTCGATTAAGTTATCTCCTTCTTTAACTTCACCTTTTTGTCCAACTTTAACAAGTTCAACATTATCAATCTTTACATTATGTTCATCTAATTCTCCATCATCTTTATATGTTCCAAGATTGAAAGCAAGTACTGGTGCAAGATCTGTATCATCATTCATAGTAAATTCTTTAGTTATAGTTTGTGTATCAGAACCTAACTTTATTTGATCTCCTACATATGAATGATAATCTCCTCCATTAAGTTGAATACAATAATACATTGATCTTTCAACTGTTGAAGAAACGTCAAACTTTAGTACATATTTTCCTCCCTTTTCTAATTTAAATCCCTTACAAGAAGCTTGTACTGCATAGTTTTCTTCTCCACCATTTTGTACATCAATATTAAGAGCTTCATCTTCACAAGTAGCTGTAGCTTCACCACCTAAAGAATTATATAAATTCCAGTTTTCTAACCCGTCACTAAAATCCCCATTAATTATTAAATTTTCTTGTGCAACAGCACTATCAGCTTCAACTGCTCTAACATTAATTCCAAATGAATTTACAAAGCTAGTACATAAAAATGTAGCAGCTAAAAGCATAGATATTAAACCTCTCTTCATTTTCATTCCTCCCAAATATTTAACTTTTTAACAAATTTATTCTAACATCTCAAATTCTTGCTTTCAAATTCAGATTTATAATTCAACTAAATTTTAGTTAAATATTTGTAATATTTATAGTTTTCCATTACTTAAACTCTCTTAATATCCCTTTTTTTTATCTTAATTCTGCATATATTCTTAATTCATAAATTTACGATTATATATATAATTATTATGAAGTTTATAATTTGAACACCTTTAAATGATATTTTAAAATCACATTCTTCTCTTCTATTAATTAATAAATACATAATTTTAGAGGTTACAGTAATTCAAAAAAATCCTTTCCTATTTGAGTTACTATAACCTCTAAAAATATTCAATATTTAATTTATTTATTGATTGATAATTTCTCTTAAATTATTACTTAACCTATTTATTTCATTCATAGCTTCAGAGACTTCATTTAACTTCTTATTTTGTTGTTCTGCCTCTTGTAAAGTTGCATCTGTTGAAGCAGACTGCTCTCCTGCTATTTCTAATATAGTATCTGTTTCTTGAAAAATATTTAAAAATAACTTTCTAAGACTTTCTATATAATTTACTCCACCTTCTAAGTTATCTTTTATTAAGTTAAAAGATTCTCCAAGCTTTTCAAAAGAATCATCTACCTTTAGCATAATTGATACTCCATTATTAGAAGAAACCTCAACATTATCAATTTCTTCTGAAGCCTTATTAGTTGAATTTTTCATATCATTAATTACTTCATCTATTTTCTTAACTATGATTGCAGATTGTTCTGCTAAGTTCCTAACCTCTTCCGCTACAACACCAAATCCTTTACCAGCTTCTCCTGCACGTGATGCTTCAATAGCTGCATTTAAAGCTAACATATTAGTTTGGGCAGAGATATTTTCAATACTTCCTAGTAGTTCACTTACTTTTCTACTATTATCCACTAATTCCTTCATTACTTCTTTTGACTTCTCAGTTGCCTTACTTATATTATTGATTTGATTATTCATATCTTTAACAATATCAACTGATTCATCTACAATTAACTTTGATTCATTAGAAACAGAGTTAGATTGTAAGGTTGCATTATATGTTAATTCAAACATATCTTTTGCCTTGTCCATACTATCTTTACAATTTAATAAAGAATCTCTTTGGTTTGCAGATCCTATAGAAATTTCTTTTATAGATTCTGTAATATTATTATTAGTTCCATTAATTAATTGTAGATTATTATTGTTATTATTTATATTTATATCTAATTTAGCAGTACTTTCTTCAACTATTTTCATAGTTTTTTCAATTTTAGATAATAGTTCTTTTGTCTTTATATTTTCTTCAATTGAGCTTTTTACTAGTTTTTCACTCCACTTAATACTTGTAAATATTGATATCATTATTAAATTAAGAGCTATCATACTAGTAACAGAAGTTATAGTACTTTGTTCTTTTGCTATGAATTGAAATATAAATTGCACTATATTAGCAATAACATATACTTGTGCCCCAAGTTTTGTATCAAAATATAATCCAGTTATAGCTACAGAACCTATTACTAACCAAACACTCATCATTCTAAAATCGTAATAACATAGTGATAATAACATTAATCCCATTACTGCTATAAGCTTAGACTTATCACTTTTATTTAATCTTTCCATAACAATGATAGATATATTTGTAATTAATAAAATTGTAGCTCTAACTAAATTCAAATATGGGAAATGATTTAAAGCAACATATCCCATATGAACAATTATTATTATCCATATAAATATTTTTACTATCTTATTTACCTTAGTTACGTGTTCATCTACTTTTAAATTTTTAACCATATAATTACCACCTATTTCTTCAACGTATTTTACTGCATATAAAATTCAACTCATAGTACAACCATTTGCCTCATATAAATTCTCAAGTAAAACACCCTTAAAATAAGACGTATATATAAATTATAATTATTTTATTCCAGCTTTTTTATTGAATTTTCATTATCATAATTAAACAAGGATTATTATTACCCCATATTTCTGGTATACATTCTAACGGCCTGAATCCAATTGCCTTATAAAATTTTCTAGTCTTTTCATAAGCTACATTTTCCCTAGATTCATCTAAAGTCTTTACTTGTAAAAATTCATAATTTTCATTTTTACACCATTTGTATACTTCATCAAACAGCCTTTTACCTATACCTTTTCTATGATATTCTTCTTCTATACCTACTACATATATTTCTGATGTATATTTATTATTAATCTTTATAGCTATAAATCCTATAGGCTCTTCCCCATCATAAGCAGCTCAAAAATTCATCACACTACTTTCTTCTATGTATTCCTTTGTACTTTCAGGAATACCAAACCATTCAGGCAATTTATTTAAAACTTTACCTGAAATTTGTTTTTTTAATTCAACATCTTCAACTTTTACTATATTCATTTTCTCCCCCTATCCATATCTGCTTTAATATGTATCTTATTCCCTTACTTTTATATATTTTACCACATTAAATATAATTTTTCCTCTAAAACCAAGTGTATTTTATCTAAAAAAGCATATACTTATTTTAAATAACTAATTAATTAAGAATATTTGATAACACTTATTAAAGAATATGGTTTAAAAATTTATAAATTTTAAAATTCAAAACTCATAATAAACTTATTAGTAAATCCACTTTTTACTTATATAGAGTCCAAGCTAATATTATAGCTACTTCCAGAGTTCATATCCTTTATAACTAGTTCACTTTTTAAAACTTCATCTTCTCCAACTAGAATAACTTTTTTAACTCCTAACTTATTTGCATAAGTCATTTTTTTCTTTAAAGATATATCTTCGAAAAATATATCTGAACCGATATTTTTCTTATCTAAAATTCTTTTTACTTTTCCACAATATTTAATTGTATTTCCTATTGGGATTATTAAATATTCTAACTTCTCATCTAACTTGTAATTATCTATAAATCCAATTTCCTTAAGAACAAAAAATAGTCTTGTAATTCCTATAGATATTCCTACTCCAGGTAATACATTATTAGTATAATTCTTAGCTAAATTATCGTATCTTCCTCCTGAACATATAGAACCATATTTCTCATTACCTATTAATAGCGTTTCAAAAACAGTTCCTGTATAATAATCTAAACCTCTAATTATTTTTAAATTTATTACAAACTCCTCTTCTGTAACTCCTAAAATATCTAACATTTCACAAACTCTTTCAAGCTCTTCCAATCCCATATTAAACTCTTTGTCTTCTAGTTTTAAATCTTTTAATTTATCTAAGATTTCATCATTACTTCCATTAATATTTAATACATTAATTAAACTTCTAGCCTTCTCTTCTCCTACTAAATTTTTAAGCTCTTCATTAAATACCTCTTCACCAATCTTGTCATATTTATCAATTAATATCATAACTTCTATAGAATTTTCTATATTAAATTCTTTTAACACACCTTTTAATATCTTTCTATTATTTATTTGAAATTTATAATTTGATAATCCTATTGATTTAAAAGCTTTTGATGCTAAACTAATAACCCATGCATCATTATTTATGCTTAAAACGTCTTTTCCTATAACATCTACATCACATTGATAAAATTCTCTATACCTTCCTTTTTGATTTCTTTCTCCTCTATATACCTTTCCTATCTGATATCTTTTAAATGGAAAAATTAAATCATTGTAATATTGAGCTACATATCTTGCAAAAGGTACTGTAAGATCAAATCTTAATGCTAAGTTATTCTTACCCTTTTTAAATTCATAAACTTGCTTTTCTGTTTCTCCACCAGACTTAGCTAATAATACTTCTGATTTTTCTATAATTGCTGTATCCATAGGTAAACATCCTTCTTTTTCGTACACACCTGTTATCTTATTTACTATATCATTAAATATTTCTTGCTCCTTTGGTAATAACTCCATAAACCCAGCCAATATACTTGGTTTTATTATTTCTCTTTTCATTTTCTATATCTCCTTTAATTAATTTTATATAAACCAAAAAACCATGCAGGCAAATATCCTGCATGGTTTAATAAATTATAAAATCACTTAATTTATCATTACCAGAGACTACGGATACAAGCCCACCTTTTTTAGACCTGTATCTACCTCTAAGTAAAAACAAGTCTCTAGCAATGATGATGTATTAAATTATTATTTACTTTTATAAGCGATTCCATAATTTTACCTCCGTTTTCATATTAATTTAATGATATATCTATAAAATATTATTGTCAATATATGTTTATATATTTTTATACATCACTTTTAAAGTGTAACTTCCATATTTAAAATCACAAGATTTTCTCCAGTATAATATTTCTCCTTACTTACACCTAAATAGTCTTTTCCAAACATATCATATATATTGCCTCTTATATTGAACTCTGGCAATCTTCCTACTATCTTTCCACCACTAACTAAATAAGCTGATTGTACTGGAGATGAAAATATCCCTTCATTTGTACAATCTCCTCCTGCCATTTCTGCTACATATATTGCATCTTTATCCCCAATTATTTCTGATAAAGTCTTATTAGATGTATTTACAGAAAAAATATTTTCATTATAACTTAATTGACTTATTGATGATACCTCATCATATTCTGAAGATGCAGCAGCAGTATTTTGAACCTTATACTTATCAGCAGTTCTTTTATCTGTATATCCTAATTTTATTACACCTTCATCTATTAACTTTAATTTATCTTCTTCAAGTGTACTTCCTTCTGAATCAAAAAATGGTACCATTATATTTTCATTACTTCTATCTAAATAAAGAGTAAACTTTTCTGAAAATACCTTTTTATTTATCTTATCATTAAATATAGATGCTCCACTTCCTAATTTACTTCCATCTAACTCACTTACTATTTTATTAATTAATTCAAGAGGTCTTGCTATAATTGGTACCTTCTTTTCTTTTGGAACACTAACCATATTAGTATAATTCCCCAAGGTTTCTTTAGCTAATTTAAGTAAATCTTCTTTATTAAAAGTTCTTGCATTTCCACTAAGATCTGTGTCAATTATATTTATTGACTCTTTTTCCTTTACCATTAATTCAGTTTGAAAATATCTATCAATACTTTTTAAATCTAAACCAACATCATTTTTTAAAGTAACTTCTTTTTCAATTAACTTTATCTTATTAGAAAATATAAAATTCGAATACTCTTCTCTAAGAACTTTTAAAAACTCTTCAGCAACATTTATAAATTGTTCTATAGACATATTATCTACTCTTAAATCTCTTATTCTTTTCATGTTCTTACAAGGTTCAAATTCATATGGTACTTTGTTCTTCAAATTTTCCTCTGCCTTTTTCCAAGTATCTGAAGTAGCTTCTCCTAAGGTACCAGCTATACCAATATATCCATCTTTATATATTCTACATCCACTCTTTGTTACTTCTTTTTTCTTTATAGAGTCTATTTTACTTTGAGTTACATTTAAGGATATTTCTTTTTCCTTAATAACATATAATTCCTTAACCATTATCTTCTCACCTCACCTATTGAACATTTATCCCATTAACACGTACATATGGACCACCAAAACCTACTGATAAAGGATATTGATCCATTTTTCCACATCCACTTGTTCCAAATGCTCTAATCTCGACCTTATTAGATAATCCATCAATCTCATATAAAGTTTTCATTACGTTTCCGGTAATAACTGAAATTTGTACAGGCTCTGCAATCTTACCATCTCTTATCATATAAGCTATAGATGGAGCAATTGTAAAAGTAGACATTCCTAAACCATGTTTTAAATCTTCTATATATATTCCTTCTTTAACTCCACTAAAAAGTTCTTCCTTTGTTTGCTTTCCAGCTCCAATATAAGTAGTAGTCATTCTAACAATGGGTTCAAATTCAAAACTAATTGCACGGGAATTCCCTGTTAAATCTTCTTTTAAAGAACCTGAGGTATATGCACTGTGTAACCTTCCTGAAAGGACACCATCCTTAATTAAATAAGTTTCTTTCGTCTTAGTTCCTTCATCATCATAAGGAACATAGCCAGACCCTTCTATATCTCCTGTATCTATAATATTTAAAATATCTGCTCCAACCTTACTTCCAATTGCCCATTCTTCAAGCATTTTTTCATCGCCTACCATGAAATCAGCTTCACTTTTATGACCAAAACTTTCATGAGCAAATACTCCTGCAACAACAGGAGATAATATACATGTATATATTCCTGGTTTTACAAGCACTGATTCTTTTACAAACCTTATCCACTTCATTATATTATCTCTAAAATAATCTTGTTGATTAAATAATTTATTAAAGTCAGTTTCATATATATTTAGCAAACTACCTTCAGATTTTCCATCAACTAATAAATTAAATCTATTAACTATACAAGCATTTTGTATATCAAACTTCACATTAGTACCTTTACTTGATATTATTTCTTTTGTCATATATATATCCTTGTAAATAACTTCTGAATTAACTACTTCTTTAAATTCTTTAACTATAGGCAAATAAGTTTTAACAAGACTAATCTTCTCTGCATTATCAACCTTAGAAATATTATTTTTCTCATAAGACAAATATTCACCTTTATTTATCTCTAACCTTTTTACAACAGGATTTAAATCAATATCTTTATTGGGTTTTGCAAGTCTTGCTAATTCATTAATCTCTTCTTGAATCCTATCTATATCTACTGTAGAACTATAATACCATCTCTCACCATCATAAATACGTATAAAAGCTCCTTTTTCTTCCCTCAACTTATTTTCTTTTAATTTACCATTTTCATATTTTATATTTGTTTTATTTATTGTTTCTATTCTTATATCTGTATATAAATCCCTTGGAAAACTATACATGTTACCCCTCCTTATCATCTTCTTACTCTATCCCAATACCCTTATTTTAACATATTTATTTTAATATACAAAAAGAGGATATATAAAGAAATTTCAAACAATGATGTTATAGCAAAAAAGATAAAATAATTAACGGAGTATAACATTTTGATTAGGATTAGTACTTCACTTAAGATATAGAAATTCTTCCAAAATCAAACCAGCCTATACGCAGCTAATTATTTTATCTTTTTTTGATATCATAATATATTTAGTGTTTAAGTACTTTCTTTTAATTCCCCCTTTTCTTATTACTTGTTCATTTTTTCACTACAACTTTTACATATTGGTTCATGATGATCTGGATTTTTTTTATTAACCTCATAATCTGATAAGCTTTTAAGCTTATGACAAATCTTACATCTTTTAAATGTTTTTGATCTTGCTGACATAAAACCACACCCCCTTTAAGATAATATATTCGTTATGTATATAAAATTAGAATTAGATTATCCTAAATATTGATATAAGTTTTATGATTTTCATATAATAAAATTATCAAAACTATAAATTTAGTAATTTATTTGTATAAAATATATATTTCTATACTTTTTTCCTGTACTTTATTTTTTTAATAATATATGATATAGCTAACTTAATAGTTTAACAAAAGAAGAAAGGATAATAATAAATATGGAATTTAATTTAAATATTTATGAAACTATGGCTCTAGTTTCTCTTATATTTTATTTAGGTAAATATGTACGAAATAAATTTTCTATTTTATCAAAGTACTGTATTCCTCCATCAGTAATTGGTGGATTCATATTTGCACTATTAATTCTTGTATTTTACATGACTGATATTGCAACTATAAACTTAGATACAACTCTTCAAAATATATTTATGACTGCATTTTTTACTAGTATAGGATTTACAGCTAGTATAAAAATATTAAAACAAGGTGGTATCAGAGTTGTAATGTTCCTTGCACTAGCTACTCTATTAGTTATTTTACAAAATGTAGTTGGAGTATCCTTAGCTAGTTTATTTAACCTTGAACCATTACTTGGACTTTGTACTGCATCAATTCCTATGGTAGGAGGTCATGGTACAGCAGGTTCCTTTGGGCCAATCTTAGAAGAGATTGGGATACATGGCGCTACTACTGTTTCAGTAGCTTCTGCTACTTTTGGATTAATCATGGGAAGTATAATTGGTGGATTAGTTGCTAGATCTTTAATAATTACTCGTAAAGTTAAAACTATAATTGATGAAGAATCTCATAAAGAGCCAACAGAGTTTGGTAACTTTAACGAAGAAAATAATAATATTTTATGCTTTAAAAAATTAATGAATGGCTCATGCTTATTATTTATAGCAATGGGCTTAGGATCTATAGTATCTGAATTAATTCAAGCATCAGGTTTAACTTTTCCTTCATATATTGGAGCAATGCTAGTAGCTGCTATCATTAGAAATATATATGATTTTAGAAATAAAGAAATTGTAGAAAAAGAAATAGAAACACTAGGTGGATTATCACTATCATTTTTCTTAACAATGGCTTTAATGAACTTAAAATTATGGCAATTATTCGACTTAGCACTTCCACTACTTGTTATGTTAGTAGCACAAGTACTTTTAGTTGGACTATTTGCTTATTACATTACTTATAATATTATGGGTAAAAATTACGAAGCTGTAGTATTCGCTTCAGCTACTTGTGGCTTTGGAATGGGTGCTACACCTAATGCCATTGCTAATATGGATGAATTAACAAACAAATACGGATTTGTTCCTACCCCATATTTTGTAGTACCAATAGTAGGATGTCTCTTCATAGACTTCGTAAACTCAGCAATAATAACAATATTCATAAATCTTATCGCTTAGTAATAGTTTAGATTAATTTTATAGTTTATGTACATAAAAAAGTGTTAATATTTTTGCGAAATTGAGCATCTTAAGTGAAACTCCAAATTTTATATTTGGCAAGTTGAACTTACTCAGCGACTGCAAGGAGTCGAGTTTCCTTTTTCTCTACATTTCTTCTTTAGCTAAATTAAGTGGGACGCTTAGAATAGAAACTGTTTGAGTTCCCTCTGAGCGAGTTCTTCTATTCCGTCACACTTAATTTTCATAAAGATTAAAATTCTTTCCGCAGTCAATCTAGTCTCAATAGAGCAAAATATATTAACATTTTTTAGTTACCATAACATCTAAACTTTATAATTCTTTATTTTCTACTTCTTTGTTTATTCTTGAAATTAATGTTTCTAGTTTTATTGAACCTTCATCACCATTTTTTCTACTACGTAAAGAAATTGTTTTTTCTTCTGCTTCTTTTTCTCCAACTACAATTATATATGGTACTCTTTCATTTCTTGCTTCTCTTATTTTATAACCTATCTTTTCACTTCTATAATCCATCTCAACCCTAAAATTATTTTTCTTTAATTCTGCCCTAACTTCTTCAGCATAATCATTAAACTTATCTGATATAGGTAATATTTTAACTTGAACAGGAGCAAGCCATGTTGGGAATTTTCCTGCAAAATGCTCTATTAATATTCCTATAAATCTTTCTATACTACCAAAAATAACTCTATGGATTACTATTGGTCTATGTTTTTCTCCATCATTTCCTATATAGTCAAGTTCAAATCTTTGAGGTAATTGGAAATCTAATTGAATTGTTCCACATTGCCATGTTCTACCTATACTATCTTCAAGATGGAAGTCTATCTTAGGACCATAAAAAGCTCCATCACCTTCATTAATTACATAATCTAAATTTAATTCTTCTAAAGCCCCTCTTAATGAATCTTCTGCTAAATTCCATTCTTCATCGCTTCCCATAGAATCTTCTGGTCTTGTTGAAAGCTCTACATGATACTTAAATCCAAATTTAGAATATACCTTATCTATAAGTTCTACTACACCTTTAATTTCTGACTTAATTTGATTTGGTAACATGAATATGTGTGCATCATCTTGTGTAAAGGCTCTAACTCTCATAAGTCCATGTAAGGCACCAGATAATTCATGTCTATGAACTCTTCCTAGCTCCCCAACTCTCATTGGAAAATCTCTATATGAATGTGCTTCTGATTTATATACTAACATTCCACCAGGACAGTTCATTGGTTTAAGTGCAAATTCTTCTTCATCTATCATAGAAGTGTACATATTTTCTTTGTAATGATACCAATGCCCTGAAGTTTCCCATAACTTTTTATTAAGCATAATTGGTGTTTCTACCTCTACATATCCTGCTTCTGAATGTAACTCTCTCCAAAATTCTATTAAATTATTTTTAAGAACTACCCCTTTTGGTAAAAAGAATGGAAATCCTGGTCCCTCTTCTGCAAAAGTAAATAATTTCAATTCCTTACCAAGCTTTCTATGATCTCTCTTTTTAGCTTCTTCTAAATTATGAAGATAAGTTTCTAAAGATTCTTTATCTGCAAATGCTACACCATATACTCTTTGAAGCATTTTATTTTTTTCATTTCCTCTCCAATATGCACCTGCTACACTTGTTAATTTGAAAGCTTTAGCATATTTAGTGGAAGGTATATGTGGTCCCCTACATAAGTCAATATAATCTCCTTGTTTATATAAAGATATCTTTTCACCTTCTGGTAAATCGTTAATAAGCTCTACTTTATAATTTTCTCCTTTTTCATCCATAAGCTTTAGAGCCTCTTCCCTTGAGACGTCAATTCTTTCGAACTTTAAATTTTCTTTAATTATATTATTCATTTCTTTCTCAATTTTTTGCAAGTCATCTATTGTTATTGCTGTATCTATATCAAAATCATAATAAAATCCATTTTCTATTGATGGCCCTATAGCTAACTTTGCATTTTTGTATATTCTTTTTACTGCTTGAGCCATTATATGCGAAGTTGAATGTCTAACTACTTCCATTCCCTTTTCATCTTCAACAGTTAAAATATTAACCTCATCATTTTCATGTAATTTATAATTTAAGTCTACTAACTTTTTATTAACTTCTCCTACTATTGCTTTTTTACCTAAATTTCTGCTGATATTATTTGCAAGCTCTAAAACAGTTGTATTCTCTGCTACCTCTCTTATAGACCCATCATTAAGCTTTATATTAATATTCATCTTTTTTCCAACTTCCTTTCATCAATATATTCAAATATAGAAAAAAGCACCCATCCCAAAACTATCTTTTGGGACGAATGCTTAATCCGTGGTTCCACCCAAATTAAATTAAAATAATTTAATTCGCTTATATATATTAACGACTTCCGCCGATGACATTTCACTAAAATTTAGCTACTAAATCATAACTCCAGGGTAGTTTTTCATATAGTCATATTTAGAAATACTTACAGCCGATGATATTTCCTCTCTATAAACTGTATTCCATATTACTTTTCCCTATCATAGTCTATTTTTTATTAATTTAAGTTTAGCATGCTTAACTATAAAACAAATTATAAAACTTTTAGAATAATTTGTAAATACTTTTATGTCATTTTATTTTTTAATAAGTATAAATGCCATCGTTACCCCTAGAAAGACCACTAATGGTAATATATATTTTCTAGGATGCTTCCATAACTCCTGTTTAGTCTGCCAGTTTGTTAACTGAAACTTATCTTCTAAAGTAAATGCAATAATAGGCTCTATAACTGATAGGACTACAAATATACATATATTAATTATTATATTATTATTCTTTAAAAATATATTTAACCCCAATATAAATGCATTAACTAATAAAAAGTATATAAAAACAAACCTTTTATACATACTCCATATTCCTTGCTTGTTATTAGAAAGCATTTTTGCTTGTCTCCTAAGATGTGAATCTGATGATAACATTGTTAAAACTGGTGTATTAACTGCGCCTATTGCCCAAACCATACTAGATACAATAAAGTTATCATTCTGTATAGCTGATAAAAAAACAATCAAAACTAATAACATTGTTGTATTAATAATATAAATCTTCTCATTCATTAAAACTTTAAAGAAGTAATTTCCTCCATACCTAAACTTAGTAATCAAAGCAGCTTTGTTTCTATTAATAGCTATATATAAAGAATCTTCTTTTAAAATGCCAATTAAAGATATTACATTACATAATAGCATTACAGATATATTAATAAATACTGAAACATCAAAATAAGAAACAAGTATATAACTTAACAAAACTGCTGCTACCAATATCCATTCTAACTTTCTCTTTTTATTTATTAGAATAAGAACCCATACATTAACTAATATAGCTAGTATAGAACCAATAACAACTATAGGAATATTTACCAATAAGTTATTATTACTTATTACTACAACTATAAGCAAAAAAGAAATACGTTCTAATAGAGACACCAAAATTAAACTAAAAACAAATCCCAAAAGAAATCTTGAATTACTAATGGGCAAAGAAATATAATTTTTAACCTTTTCATATAAAGAATACGTATGTATAAGATATGCTGTAGAAGTAATCATTACAGCCATAGTTATATATGAAATGTTACTCAATCCAAATGTCTCTCTAATAAATTCTTCAAATGCTTGATAAGCAATAATAAGAAATAAAAATATAAATATCAAATAATTTTTTACTTTTTTCTTAGTTACCATATCTTTAAGAAATATTCTAGTTGCTATCATCTAACCATCCTTCCAGTAACTCTCGAATATCTCTATTAGTTTCTAACTCATAAGATTTCAAAGATCCATTTTTCAATACCAATACTTCATCACATGTCTTTTCAATACTTTCTGCAATATGAGAACTCATTAAAACTGAACCAATCTTTTTATATCTAACAATTTCTTGGTATAAAAACTCTGAGGCTAAGAAATCCAAGCCATCTAAAGGTTCATCTAAAATTAGTAATGGAAGTTCTAAAGCAAATCCTGTAATTAAAAATACTTTCTTTTTATTTCCTGTAGATAATTCCTTCATAGGATAATCAATATATTTTTCAAATCCAAATCCCTTTATAAGTTCTTCAATACGTTGAGTATTTAATTTCTTTTTATACACTTTTTCTATAAATGATATATATTCCTTAAATGACCAATAAGAAAAAGCTTGCTCTTCCGTAAATATAGTATATCTATTATTTTTCCAACATACATCTTTAAATGTTATATCTCTATCATTATATTTTAAAGTAGAGTACTTATAATTAGAATGCACACCTGATATAGTGTTTATTAGAGTTGTTTTTCCTGCACCATTAAGTCCCAATAACCCAATAACAGTATTTTTTTTCAATTCAAAAGATACTTTTTTAATAATATTAGTATCTTTTACATACCATGTTTCTAAATCCTTTACTGATAACACAAGTTATTCCTTCTTCCCAGGCTTAAATGCATTTAATCCAAATATAACTCCTACCACAACAAATAATATAGCACTAACAAAATTTCCTTTGAAAGCAAACACTCCACCTGCAACAATCCATAAGATTGCCATTATGATTCTAAAATATTTTCTACTATTTTCATTCATTATAATCACTCCTACAATTATTTACCTTTTTGAGCAAGTACCAATATAAAAATCCTGTTATTATCTCTATCAAAATTATTGATAGTAAATCTATAGTTGCTATTTTAGCGATATATATATATTATTATTATAATAAAAAATGTAATTATTACAATACTTTTACTTATTTTTCTATATATGTATTCATTCCCATCGTTAATAATCTTCTCAAATAGATATAATATAGTAAAATATAATATAATAAAAATTAATTCAAATAAGTTAGAATTAAAAATAATCATAGCAAATATTATAATAGATAATATATTTTTTTTATCAATATATTTTTTCTTTAAGAATTCTTTAACTATCACAACCAATAAGGCCACACATTGAAATAATATTTGGTATTTTCCAAAATTAACATTTAAATAATCTGCATACTTAATAAATGACAAATTACTTATTAAAATAATATAATTGACTCAGGTCTTTCTAGTATCAAAAAATATATTTATAATATT
This sequence comes from Clostridium sp., assembly GCA_015058405.1. Classification (GTDB taxonomy): domain Bacteria; phylum Bacillota; class Clostridia; order Clostridiales; family Clostridiaceae; genus Clostridium. The sequence continues at coordinate 42,293 of SVCL01000122.1, read as the reverse complement.
TTCTACTTCACTTGATAGCGATTTAAATGATAAACTATTTCTTAACATATATCTATTGATTGAATTATTTTTATAAAGAGATATAACCTCTTCAAACTTACTATAGCTAGCAGGTACATTAATTATTATATCCTTTGACTCAACTCTATAATTTGGTGTACCTAATTGTAAATCTTTATCAAAAAATTAATATCTTCTGAAACTACTTTATCTAGCATTATAAACTTAATATCTTTATAACATTTTTCTCCCACTACTTCTGGCAACTCCTATACATAAAAAACAGATGTTACATATGTTTCTAACACCTGTTTTCTAGAACTTATATTAAAATGCATAAAATATAAAATTATTTTTTTATTTTATTATTTTTCTGAATATATCTATGGTTATCCTTGGCTATAAGTGAAATCAAAATACTAATAAGCATTATTATCATTATTATCAAAACAGAATTAATAACAGAAATTTCTATATTAAAGAATAATGCAACAAGCTTCCACCCTGTAAACATTAATATACATCCTACTCCGTATTTCATATATTTAAACATATTATTCATTTTTGCCAAAATATAATACATACTTCTAAGACCTAAAACCGCAAAAATATTTGAAGTATATACTATAAACGTGTCTGTTGTAATAGAAAAAATAGCTGGTATTGAATCTATAGCAAATAATACATCTGAAAATTCTATAACTACAAGCACTGCTAATAAAGGAGTTCCATATAGAACTTTGTCTCTTCTAACAAAAAACTTGTCCCCTTGCACCTTATCTGTTATAGGTACTATTTTCTTCAAAGCCTTAATAGCAAAATTATTATTGAAATCAACATTACTTTCATATCCAAATAACATCTTTAAACCACTATATAATAAAACTATACCAAATATGGTTAGTACAAAGTGAAATCTATTTACTATATCTGAGCCAAGCAATATAAATATAAGCCTTAATACCATAGCCCCTAAAACACCATATAATAGAACTCGCTCTTGATATTTTTCATCTATTTTAAAAGTCGAAAAAATCATTAAGAATAAGAATAGATTATCTAAACTTAGCGACATCTCAACTATATATCCTCCGAAATATTCTATAGCACTAGTTTCTCCTCTACTAAAAAATATATAAATATTAAATAACAAGGATAAAACAATCCAAAATACTAAGGTTCTTAAATGCTTTTTAGTTTCCACTTCAATCACCTCCAAAATATATTGACATAGTATATATATATTAGCTTTAATCAAAAAAAGTCCCAAAACATAATATAACTTTTTAAGTATATTATATCTTAGGACAATTTTACGATTATTATTTTGCATAAGTTTTTTTGATTCTTCTCTCGACTCATTCTGCCTATCTAGCCTTTCCTGCCAATCCTTATACCAATCTTTAAAATCTTTATTATCATTAAATTCTTATCTTCCTTCTCTTCATTAAATAACCCCAATTTTTTTCTCATACCAGAAAGATAAAAATCATTATATAATTTATTAAAATTCAACACTTCTCTTTCTGCTATTTTAATAGACTCTTCTTGATTTTCATTCAATAAAGGTAATATACTTTCTGCAAATCTTGCGAGATTCCACACTCCAATATTAGGTTAATTTTCATAAGCATATCTTCCATTAGTATCTATTAAATCTTTAAATTCTCCCCACCTTGCTGCATATTCAAAAGTTCCAACACGGATATGACTTTTAGCAATACGCACTAATATGGTTCCTTGCAATACATTTTCCCTAAATACATCTTCTCCAGTTGTAAGTACAGCTAAACTACGAGTTGTTGGAATATTTAGTGCTTTCATTGCTTCACTTATTATATATTCTCTAAGCATTGGGCCAAGTGCTGCCTTCCCATCACCACCTCTTGAATAAGGAGTTTTTCCTGATCCCTTAAGTTGAATATCTAGGTATTCTCCGTCCTTAGTTATAAATTCACCTAAAAGCACAACTCTTCCATCAAAATCATTATCCCCATAATAATCTCCAAATTGTCCTTGTCATACTTTGACATATTCCACTCCAATCCACCATCTACAGTTTTACTTAAAGAATAAGCTCTACTTCCACAAGCTGCCCCTTCTATATTTAAGCGATAACCTATGTTTTCATTTAACCAAAATTCATTATTTGAACTTTACATATCAGTATATTCCATAGCAATAGCCTTTTCACTAAAAGGTACTACAGTATTAAAAGCCAAAGCTAAAGCCATAGTAATAGCATACTTATTAAATTTTTTCATTAAATCCATCTCCCTTTTGTATATCTTTTTTTATATTTACATTCTACTCTACAATAATCAAATTTCTATGTCATACAAGTTAAAATTTTATTACATTTACTGGTTATATTTCTTTATATATGGATTTCTATAAAATGCGAAAACAAGCTGGATACACATCAAGCACCAAACTACTGGTTCACATATAATAACACCAAAATAATCAAGACTAGGAATAAATAATATAACAAATACCACCTTTCCTAAAAATTCAATAATACTTGATATTAAAGGTATAACTTTCTTACCTAAACCTTGAAGGCTATTTCTCATATTAAGAAGTATTCCTAAAACTCCATAAAAAGGTGCATTCATTATTAAATATTTTGCTCCATTTTCAATTACAACTGATTCGCTAGAACCAGATAGTACTCTTATCAAAGATGTTGCTAAAAAGAAAAGTATTACTGATATTGTTAATCCCCATAACATAACTAATATATTTGCATATCTAACTGCTTTTCTAATTCTATCACCTTGATCTGCACCCTTATTTTGAGAAACAAAAGTAGCTACTGCTACAGATATAGTTCCAGCTGGCATCATGCAAAATGAATTAATCTTACGTGCTGCTGTATGTCCTGCTATTATTAAATATCCTAAATTATTAATAGCTGTTTGTAAAATGACTGTTCCTGAAGAAACTATACATAACATGAATCCCATAGAAAATCCTTGTCCAAGAAGTTCCTTATACAATTCCTTATCAACACTAAAGTGTCTTCTATCGGGAATAAGTATAGAAGCTTTTTTATAAATGTATATTATACATAATATAGCTGATATCCCTTGAGCAATAACCGTTGCTACAGCTGCTCCCTTTATTCCTGAATTAAATCTTGTAATAAATAATATATCCATAAAAATATTTAAAGCAGAAGATATAATAAGAAAAACTAAAGGCATAAAACTATTCCCTATTGCTCTTAAAAGTCCAGCACCTAAATTATAAGCAAACATAATTCCTACAAACAAAGTAACTGTAGAAATATATGAATACGCTTCATCAATAATATTACTTGGTGTATTTAATAAATCTAATAATGGATATAAAAATACTTGTGATAAAATCATTATTGCTACAGTTACGAATATTCCAATAATAATTGATCCAGCAACTGATTTCTTTAACATTTCTTCATCCTTTAATCCATAACATCTAGCAACTACAATACTAAGTCCGTTTCCTATTCCTAAAGCAAAACCTATCAATAACTCATATATAGCTGCACATGCACCAATAGCAGCTAAAGAAATATCCCCTAAATAATTTCCTACTATCATAGTATCCATTGTGTTATATAATTGCTGAAATATATTGGATATTAAAATAGGTATAGCAAAGATTATTAATGATTTTAATATATTACCTTTTATTAAATCTACGTTTAAATTAATCACTTCTCTTTCACTCCTTCATTCTTTCACTACACATATATTTTAAAACATATATTGGTTTTAAAGTCAATTTATAATTTTATTATAAAAATTCTTTAGTATTTCAAGATACTACAAAAGCCAAAATAAGCTATACATGAATTTAAATAAATCATATACAGCTTATTTTTCAAATTAACTTTTAACCTAATTATATATCCTTACTTGTGATTTTAAGAATTTCTTTTTTATTTAGTATATCCTTCTCTATAACTCTTGTAGCTTGTTTCATTTTTATTTCTTCAAATAATTTTCTAACAGAACGTCCATTTCCGAAATTCTTATTTTTATTTATTACCATATCTTCAAAGACATCTTTTAATTTACTTAATGCATCTCTAGCGATACTATAATTTTCATTTTTACAAAGAATTTTAAATATTTTCAATAGTTCATCCTGATTATAATCTTTAAATTCAATATTAAACTTAACTCTACTTTCTAAGCCGGGATTTAAAGACATAAGTTCATTCATTTCATCTGTATATCCTGCCATAATAACAATAAACTTATCTCTATTATCCTCCATTTCTTTAATTAAAGTAGCTATAGCTTCCTTTCCAAAATCATTTTCTGTGGTTCCATTTAAGCTATAGGCTTCATCAATAAAAAGTACTCCACCATAGGCTTCCTTTATCTTGTCTAGAGTTTTTAGAGCAGTTTGTCCAACATACTCTGCTACTAAGTCGCCTCTAGTGACTTCTACCATTTGACCTTTTTTCAGTATTCCCATTGCTTTTAACATTTTAGCTACAATTCTCGCTACTGTTGTTTTTCCTGTACCTGGGTTTCCAGTAAAAATCATATTAAGGCTGATATCATTGCATTTTATACCCATCTCTTCTTTTCTATGTCTAAGCTCTAATGCGTTAAGAAGTCCTTTAATAACATCCTTAACTTCTTTAAGTCCTACTAGCGATTCAAGTTCTGCTTCTAACTCTTTAACATTATCCCTAGCTGTAAAGTTTAAATCAACTCCAAAATCTTCTGAATTCAAAGTAGTAAGTTCATCTTTTGAACTAGTAGCATCCCCCATCCTAAAAGCTTTCTCTCTAATGGCTTCTTCTAAAATATTTCTTGCTGTTCTTGCATTGGCAAAGTTATCATCCACCTTTTTCATATTTATCTTTTTTAAAAAGGAACTTTTTCCATCTTCAATTAACTTATATTCATCTATACTTGCCATATTCTCAGCAATAGTTAATAATTCTTCATCTGTATAATCTTCAAACTCTATTTGTAAATTTATTCTGCTCTCTAATCCTGGATTAAGCTTCATTAAGTTTCTCATTTCTTTACTATAGCCAGCTAAAATCACAGTAAACTTTCCTCTTGAATCTTCCATAGCTTTTAATAAAGTTTCAATTGCTTCCTTACCATAATCATTACTGTCTTTACCACCTTTGGCCAAGGTATACGCTTCGTCAATAAATAATATTCCCCCCATAGCTTTATCTATGGCCTTTTTAGTAAGTTTAGCTGTTTCTCCAATATACTTTCCTACAATACCACTTCTATCAACTTCTACAAGATGTCCTTTTTCTAATATACCAAGATAATAAAATATATCCCCTATGAGCCTTGCAACTGTTGTTTTTCCTGTTCCAGGATTACCAGAGAATAAAAAGTGATATGATTTCTCCATTTTGCTATCTATACCTAATACTTTTTCTCTATTTTTTTCATACTTAACAAGTTGAACTATTTTATTAACTTCTATTTTAACATTATTTAATCCAGTTAATTCATTTAATTTTTCTAAGGCCTCTTCAAGTGAAGAAGAGCTTCTTTCAATAGAATTTTTCTCATCTTTCTTCCTATTTACTTTCTTTTCATCTTTATCTATATTCTTTTTATTTTCAATAGATTTTGTTTTATTTTCAAATACCTTTTTTTCTTCAGACTCGTCCACCTTTTTATTAGGTATATCACCATTTTCACTATTATTTATACAATCAAGTATTTCGTCAATATTATTAAGTATTGGATCTTTAAATTTAACATTCTTACCATAGTTTATCTCTTCAGATTCAGATATTTCTTCATTAGAACTATAATGTAAGAATTCATTATATACATCCTTATTAGAGTCTATTACAGCTGTCTCGCCTATGAATTTTTTATACATATTACTTACATACTTAGTTACCTTTATAGCTACATATCCTTCTTGACAATTAACTATAACACTTCTACATTCCTTTAAACACAAAACATATTGTTCATCTAAATACAGTAATTTTATAATATCTAAACTTAAATCTTCATCAAACCCTAAAGTTCTAGCTTTATATAATAGCTCTAATGTTTCTCCTGTTTCTGCACCTATTATTATATAAATTTCACTTATAAGTCTTATAGCTTTAAAATTATTTTCATCTATTTCAACTGCGCTAACTGCAAAAGCTAAAGAATCTTCATAATTACGACGTAAATATTCTATTTTACCTAAAACAATTATTGCATCTAAATCCATATTATCTAACTCGTAGGCTTTATAAGCATAGTTATAAGAATTCTCTATATCATTAATACCTAAAAGATATAGACTAATAAGGCTAAAATATTGATTTTTTTCTTTATCTAAAACTATGGCTTTTTTAAAACTTTTATCTGCTTTTATATATTCCTTAGCATTAAGATATATTATAGATAAAAGATAATACAAGCCTGGATGATCGGGAAAACAATTTATTGAACTCTTAAGGATTGCGGTACATTTATTAAATTCTCTAAAGTTTATATAATTCATAACTTCATTTTTCATTTTATTAAATTGTACCTTTTCAAAAAGATTTATATACTCCATTTTTTGTTCCTTTCAAAATGCTAATTAATATAAAAAATATTTTTCTTCAATTTATTAAATTATACCAAATTTTTTATACCAAAATAACATTTTAAATAGTTTTTACAAAAATATTACAAACTTTATTATTTTTATTCTAATATATCCCACTTAGGTATATATTAATAACTTTCTTTCTTACTTTATATCACTAACTAACTGTGTTAATGTAATTAACAGCCTCATTAAAAGAATATACTCTTTTAATATTAAAGTATTTACTAAATTCCTTTTCCCACATGTTCATTTCATCTTCAAAACCATTTCTTGCATCAAAAGTAAAATTACTTCCTTTAAACTTTTGCAATAAGCTTAATGCATATAAAGTAGGTTTTCTGTAATCCTCGCCACAACAAAACTTCTTCCATTCTAAAAAAACTATATTATTTTCTTCTATGTACGTAACCTTACAATATTCAGAATTAAATTCATACTTATCTATTAAATTCATTTTACTTCATCCTTTTTTACTAATTATATACTATAATAATATTTTTTTACATATATACACAATAAGAAAAGCAACACTTTAATCTTATATAGTGTTACTTTTCTTATTTATTACTTTACATTATTATAAGTATTTAATATAAAAAATCATCGTCTATAGATTCATAATAATAGTCTTCATACTTATCCTTATTATTAGATATCTCTTTAAAATCAGCAATTATTTTATTATCAATTAATCTTTTAGATTTTAGAAATCTTAGATATTGACTTATAGATGTTATTTCTGATTTAACATTAGTTTTACTAGTTGCAACCATTGGAATATACCAATCAATTAAAAACTTATGAATTAAATCCTTACTTATCTTTTTTATATCATTTATAGTATTCATATTCATATAATTAACAACTAAATAATAAATATTCCCACAATGTTTTTCACAAGTACTCTCTTTTAATTTCTTATCTATAAATAAAAAATTATAAAATTCATCTAAATGATTTTTTACCTCTAATGATAAATTATCTTCAAATGTTTCTTCTAAATAATTATCACAAAACTCTCCCAATATTCCATCTATCCCATTTAATAACTCATATAAATATTCTTTTTTCATATCTATATAATGATCTATATATCTCTCTAACAATTCAGTATTACCCTCTAAAAATGATTTATTGAAAAACTCCTCTTTATAGTCACATAAAACTATTTCTCCAAACTTTGTAACTTCATGAACAGATTCTAAAGAAAATAACAATTCTATCCTAAAATCATCTTGTATAGAAAGCTTCATAATATTTAAAAATACTTCAATAAAAAATACATCTCTATATACTGGAGTGATTATTCCTAAATAATATCCAAATATACAAGTAAAATTAATATCAATATTTACCCCTAACTTTAATTCTTTTATTTTTTTAACCATATCCATATCAAAAAAATTCATATTCTCTTTTTCATCTAACAAATCCAATTTTCCATCTTCATCAGATAATAAATATCTATAAAAATCTTCATCTGTAATATCATTATTTAATAATTCCAAAATAAAATTTGCATCTTCTATATCATATTCGCTTTCTATTTCTTGTTTTGCTACTTCTATACTATTCTTTACTATTTCATTTACTTTTTGTTCATTACTTAACTTACTATACTCATTACAATTATCTCCAAGTTGATATACTTGACATCCTATAGATGTTATCTCTTTAAATATTCCTAATTTAACTCCTAGATTCAATAAATAATTAATATAATATGCACTTCTAAAATTAATCTCATTGATTACCTTTTCCCCATCATCTAAAAGAAAACTATTATCCTCTCTTTTTATAAGAGTAGGATTACAATAATTCATTAATATCTCTAAATCTTCTATCACTGGGCTCATTTCTTCTGAATTAATTATCCACTTAACATCAAATTTAATATCATATTTATCTAAAGTAATATTCATATGTGGAATAATATTATAATTTCCTGAATGTATTTCTTGAGCAATAGTATTTATTATGTAATTTGGCGTTAAATATGTTTCTTCCAATATAGGAGAGAATAGCCACTTTCTAAAAACAGTATCTCTGTAATTAAATAATACAAACTCTTTAATATCATCTGCTAAAGTATAACTTTCTTTAAAGTCATTTTTAAATTCTTCTAACAATTTTACTACTCTTTTATCTTTTGATAATTCTTGGATTAACTTTTCCATATCCTACTCCTTAATTTAACTTATTTATTATTTTAATTATATCCTCTCCATATTTTAAAACCTTCTTTTCACCAACTCCTCGAATATCAAAAAGTTCTTCTTTAGACTTTGGTATTCTATTCACAATTTCTATTAAAGTTGCATCTGAAAAAATAATATAAGGTCTAATTCCCTCTTTAATTGCACGCTCTCTTCTCCAAGATTTTAGTTTATTGAATAATTCCTTATCTAAAGGAACTTCTTCCTCTTTTATTAAAGCTACAACTTTTCTGTCTCCCTTTAAAATCTCCATAGACTTTTTATTAAGCTTAAGCATGGAGTATGTACCTTCTTTAAGACTAACATAACTTTGCGCTAATAGCTCTTTTATTAATCCTCTAATGAAACTAGAACTATATTCTTTCATTATTCCAAATGTAGTAATAGAATCCAATTTGTTTTGAATTATTTTAGGACCTCTAATTCCTCTAACAATATCTATAAGTACTGATATTCCATAAGCTTCTCTTGTTCTAAAAACAGTTGATAATATCATTTGTGATTCTCTAGTAAAATCTCTAAGCTCATCGTTAGATAAACAATTACTACAATTACCACAATAACTTAAATTCCACTCTTTATTAAAATATTTTAATATATTAGTCCTATAACATCCTGTTTCTTCGCAAAAATCTATCATAGACTGAAGCTTTCTTAAAGCAACTTCTCTTCTATTTAATCCGCTGCTTTTATTTATCACAAATTCAACTCTTCTTATATCTTCTCTATTATAAAAAAGATAGCAATCGCAAGGAGCACCATCTCTGCCTCCTCTACCTATTTCCTGATAGTAACTTTCCAAATTTTTAGGTATGCTTGCATGTACTACATATCTAATATTTGATTTATCTATTCCCATTCCAAAAGCATTTGTTGCTATCATTGTGTTAAATCTTTCATTTAGAAAATCTTCTTGATTTTGTTTCTTTATACTATCCTCTAATCCACCATGATAAATTCCAACGCTATATCCAATATCACTTAAATGATAATATAATACTTCTGCTTCTTTCCTAGAAAGACAATATATTATTCCCGACTCATCTTCATGATTTTGTATTATTGTTTTTATTCCTTCAAGTTTATCTTCTTCCTTATAAACATTTATGCTTAAATTTTCCCTATTTATATTTCCATTAAAAATATAAGGATTTCTTAAAGCTAAAAGTTTCATAGAATCCAACTTTACTTCATCAGTTGCTGTTCCTGTAAAAGCAGAAACCACTGGTCTGCTATTTAAACTCTCTACAAATGGTTTTATGTATCTATAGCTTATTCTAAAATCATGTCCCCACTCTGAAACACAATGTGCTTCATCTATTGCTACTTGAGAAACCTTTAATCCCCTAATCATTTGAATGAATATTTTTGATTCAAGCCTTTCTGGTGCAATATATATAAGCTTATATAGCCCCAAGGATGCATCATTTAATATTTCTTTTATTTCATTCATACTTTGAGTACTATTTATGTAAACTGCATTAATTCCATTTTCCCTTAATGCATCAACTTGATCCTTCATTAAAGATATTAATGGAGAAATTACTATAGTTATTCCTTGCATAATAAGAGCAGGCACTTGATAACAAATAGATTTTCCTGCACCTGTTGGCATTATACAAAATACATCTTTAGATAGTAAAATATTCATTATTATATCTAATTGGCCTGGTCTAAAATTTTCATAGCCAAAAAATTTTTTTAATGCATATTCTGCTTTTTCTCTAATATTCAAATTTAATGCCTCCTTCTTATTTTAACTCTTCTCCATTTTACTCTATTTTAATCAATAAATAAAATTTGCCACATATATTTTTTTATTTTTGGGTGCATACTAAGTTTGAAAATAAATAAAGGAGATGTTACTAATGACAATGAAAGCACAAGATTATGTTAATCAAGGGATGAATACAGTACAAAATGCTGTAAGTTCATTACAACAAGCTGTAAATGCTGCTGAAAAACCAGAAAATAAAGCTAAAATCCAAGACGCTATGCAAGCTTTAAATTCTGCTTGTAGCAGCCTATCTAGCTATCAAGATTAATAAAGCAAAGGGGTATGGAAATATATTATCTATTTAATAATTCCATACCCCTTTTTAGTTTATTTTTATTTATAATATCTACCTAACAAATCAAAAATATTGAATCCCAATCTGAATCCTCTTCTCTAGTTAAACCTATTAATACAGCAAATACTCCTGCCGCTCCATCAAGCAACCCAGCTATGTGTTGTATATCCAATCCATCTTCTTCATGATATCCATACGGTTCACTTGGATTCCATAATTCTAATACTTCATTTACTAACCTATCTCTTAAAACTTTAATCTCTTTATCTTCACTTTCCGAATACATTCTTTGTACTATTTGAAGTAATCCTGCACGTCCATGACAGAAAGTATGAGATTTTATGTTCCACTTCTCTTCTGGTCTCCTACATATCCCTTTAAAGGTATCAATTGATATTTCTTTCCACTCATTATTATTAAGTGCTACACCACTTAACCATATAGCCCGAGCAACACCAGCATCCCCATAGCACCATGCTTCTCTAGCGAAAACATCTTCAACTTTTCCTTCTATATTTTCTTCCCAAGAAACTTTACCTGGCCAAATTGGACCAAACTTATCATATGATCTAAACTTAATAAGCCAATTTACTATCTTTTTTATTGCTTCATTTTGTCCTTCTACCACTATCCCTTTTATAGATGATATAGACATTAAAGCAAGAATACCAGTAATTCCATGTGCCATTCCACAGTTAAAATGTCCATTAGTATAATTTTCTCGATCATATCCCATATAATTATCAAATGATATAAACCATCCTGGCACCTTCACTCCATCATGATCAATATATTTACACAAATAAACTAAATATAATAAAATATTTTCTAATATTTCTTTCATTTTCTTATCTTCACTAAAAGCAAGTACATATCTTCCTATACCTGATATTCCTTGAATCACATCAATATCATTTGTTTTAATTCCTTTACTTTCTTGTAACCTCATATCTTTAAACATTCTCATAAATGAATTAATAAATGTACAATTCAAATTGCTAATAAATTTTTTATATCTTTCTCCATTACGTGACAAAGACTTTGCTGCAATTATTACACCTGATAAACCTGTCCAAAGACCTAATCCCATTACTCCTTTTTCTACTAAAATATTTTGTATTTCTTGAAGATAACAATGTCCTATTTTATCCCATCCTTCATTTGGTTCAATCTTATCTAATTCTCCTAATAATACACAGAATCCTCCATATCCTCTAGCTAAATCAATAGAAGATCCCACTATATACTCTTTTCCTGAATCTTTTCGTTCTTGTATTAGCTTAACTCTATCTTCCTCAACTTTTATAGGATCAATTAAACGGTTAACCCCCTCTTTTACTACACTAAATATTTTATTACAAATATAACTATCATCTATTTTAATCCAATTCATTACTATACCTCCGATTTCTCAAGATCCTTATATGCTGAAACTTGCATATTATATAAAGATGCATACATTCCATTTTTCTTCATTAACTCTTCATGACTACCTTGTTCTTCTATCTTACCTTTATTCATCATTAAAATATGATCAGCATATTTTATAGCAGTATAGCGATGTGATATAAAAATTCCTATATTATTATTTATTAGTTTTTTAAACTTCTCAAAAACTTGAGTTTCTGCTTCTGGATCTAACATAGAGCTAGGTTCATCTAATATATATATATCTGCCTTACGCATAAAAGCACGTGCGATTGCTACACGTTGCCATTGACCACCTGATAGTTGGTATCCTTGTTCAAACAACCTTCCTACCTGAGTGTCTAATTTATTTGGTAGTTTCTCTATCAAAGGATCTATTCCGGCACTTTCCGCTGCCTCTAATAACTCTTTATCATCATTAAGCTTATCTACATTTCCAAATCCTATATTATATCTCATCTTTAATTCATATTGAATAAAATCTTGAAATACAACACCTATATGCTTACGTAAGATTTCCTCATCAAACAACCTAACTGATATTCCATTAATAAGTATATCCCCTTCAAAATCCGAATATAATTGTGTTAAAAGTTTTATTAAAGTAGTTTTACCAGCCCCATTTTTCCCAACAATAGCTAAAGTTTCTCCACGTCTTAATTTGAAGCTTACATCTTGAATTGCATATTTATCATTACCTGCATATTTAAATGACACATTTTTAAATTCTATACTTTCAATACTAGAAATATTATAATGCTTATTTTTTTTAGATTTAACTGTATTAAAATCTAAAAATACAAATAATTGTTTTAAATAAAGGTTATGTTGGCATAAAGAAAGTAATCCTGATATAAGTGATTGTGAATTACTTTGAGTCATAGTTATAGTTTGAATTAATGCAACAACAGTACCTATTTCTATTTCCTTAAGAAATGCTGCTTTTAATACAAATAACATCATAAATATATACGCTATTTGATTTACAATCTGAAACAAGATTCCTGCAATCAATCTTTTCTTAGCAATTCCACGATCTTCCTGATAAAAACTATTAAACAAAGAACTATATTTATTCAATAAATATTCACCTAAATTATAAATCTTTACTTCCTTAAAGTTTTTATCATTTGTCATCAAAAATGACAAATACCACGTCTTCCTCATTTTAGGCACTCGTTTATAATGAATTAAAAATTCTTTTTGACCTATAGTAAGAAAAGAATAAAATGATGTAATTGGCATGATAAGTAATAAAAAAGCCATCCACCACTTAAAGACAACTAACATACCAATAGCTGAAATTAATGTAACAACACTACTTGTTAAAAATAAAATTTGTTGCATTATTTCATATGGTCTATGTCCTGCTTCACTCTGTGCTAACTTCAAAGAATCTTGTACATAAGAATTTTCAAAATCCTTTAAAGATAATGAAGTTGATTTTTTCATAATAAGTATATTAATCTTATTACTAAAAAGGACCTTAAATAAATTTTCAATATAACTTTGAAATAAGTTTAATATCTCACTTATAAATATAAATCCTACCATTAATGCAAATGCCCATAATGCTACACTATATCCATTTGTCCAAGAATAAGTTATGCTGTTAATCATTCTTTCTGTTAATAATAGAACAATAATTGGAGAAATCCCATGGAATAGATTTAAAATCATAATGCATATAAATCCAATAGGGCTTGTATTCCATAATAATTTAAAAATACGAGGCCAATACCGAAACGCTTTTAAAATATTAGATATTGAAATTATGCTTGTATCCTCTTTACTTTTCATTATTACACCTCTTGCGTATATATGATAAACCATGTAAGGTATGACGTACTAAAGTAAGAACTCTATTTTCATCTTCTCTATTAATGCCATATAACCTATTAATATGAAGATGTATTATGCTACTTGTAATTTCAATTGAATCAATATGAATTTCTCCACCTTTTTCTTGCTCTGATATTTTCATTGCATAGTAGTTAAGTATTTTTCTTCTTTGCTCAAAGAACGGCAAAATAAACTGCCCAACTTCATGCTCCTTTAATCCAGCAAAATTATCATTTGAATTTGCAAGCTTTAAGTAAATAGATTTTTCTTTTCTAAACAAATCAAGATATTTTTTATAATCTACCATTTTGTCTAGCAAATCAAATTGTTCTTCAAATTCTATTCCAAACTGATCCATAATATCAATAATACTAATTACAGCTAACAAATCCTTACTTATACATAAAACACCATCTTCTATTAATTTAAGCCAGCTCATTATTATCTCACTATCTATACAAAACCATTTTTCAGCAATCTTTATTAATTCTTCTCCTCCATAACGTTCTACTTCAGGATCATATGTGTCAATTACCATCCTTGAAAGCAATCCTTCCTCCAAACAATCATTTGAAAATCTATTAATCTTAGGTAATAACTCACTCTGTAATACTTTAGCTTCACCAAAAAAGCGTAATCTTAGATGTTTATCAGGATCAGCATATCTCATAAAAAAGCATTCTTTGAATACTTTGTTTTCCTGGTTAAGATTACAAAATTCTTTTAACTTATATGATAAAAACTCATCTTCTCTATACCCTAAGCCATACCACTTAATAAATAAACAATCGCTTCCAGGCAGCCTTAATAATTTTTTGTGATCAATTATTTTATTACACTTTCTTACCATCACTTTTTCAGTATTATCTACCAGTCTCTTCATAACAGGAAAAACAAACTCAATGCAGTACCTATCTTTATCGCTATAAGGTAAATCATTTAATGTGTTTCCCATCTCCACTAATCTAATTCCCTGTCTATGTCCTAATTTATTAAATTCTTTATATATTTGATTAAGATGAGTAGTATCATTCAAATCTAACAATAACCTACTATCTCCTTCTGTTAAATATACATACCTAGGAATATTGAACTTTTTTCTATATATGTTGAATTCATTTATCCATTCCTCTTCATTCATATCCTTTTTAAAACTACCTACTTCAAAATTAAGTATCCATCTAGCTGAAGATATAATACAATTTTTATATCTAACACGTGGAAGAAAAGGTAGCCTCTCTAAATCTCCCCATTCAAAAAATTGAACATTTCTTTGCCTTTCTTGAGATAGTTCTCTAAGAAATCTATATACATTAGGAGCATTTAATGTATTTAACATATGATTAGTAGAAATTATTACTTCCTTTCCCAACTTTATTGAACGCAAATAAAAACCTTTTTTATCTATCCCAACTACTAAATCAGATAACATAATAGTTTTTTCCATACTTTTTGAAGGTGTTGTTCCCATAATAACTTCATAGTCACGATTATCATAAGTTAATACTACATTAGCAGCTCTACTAGTTATAGGTAAATAGCTTAATTCTGCTATTATCTTATCTGGATACATATCTTTTTCTTTTATACCAATATCCTTAAGATAATTATTAAATTTAGATCCCATAATATCTGAAAAACGCCCTATAGATTTTCCAGCACCATAAGAAAGTGGTGTAGCGCCACATATAAATTTATATTGACCTTTTTTCATTTCTTCTTTAGATTTACAAATTAATGAAAAATACATTTCAAAGGAACTAGGTGCATAATGACTATTTACATTATCTCCTATTAATTCTTCTAATTTTTCATTATCTAAAGTAATCTCTTGATTATCATTTATTAAACACATCATTATCCATTGTGATAATAAATAATTTTTACGTCTTTGAAATTCTGTAATATTATTTTCTTGTTTTCGATTTGAAGGTGGATACTCATATGTAGCTGGTGATCCTAACCCTATTTCTTCATCCAATAATTCCATTAAAGGAACTTCTCTCTCAAAACCATACTTTTCAATAAAATCATTTCTATATTGTAGCATATGTGACAATCCTATTTTATCGTCACTTATTTTCCACATTACGTCTGCTACTTCTTCTAACTCTTCTTTAATAGATATAGGTAAAGTTATTTCTTCATTTTCTATTTTTAAATCAACTTGTACAAAATTTTTACTATCTGCTATACTCTTCATTTTCCTTATTATATTATTATAAAGTTTCTCGCCATCTCCTAATTTAAGCTTATCATATTGCTCTATCATTAATAAGATTTCTTCTAACTTTTCTCTTAATTCTCTTATTTCTCTTATTTCTATATTTTTAATACAAGTTATTAAGTACTTCAATGGATCTGTGTCTAATAAAGGTGGACGTAAATTAGAAATTAATAACTCTTGTCTAATTAATTGATATATAAATTGAAGTATTTGTTCTTGTGATACATCTGGATATTCATCTTTAAGTTTTAAAACTAATTCTTTAACCCTTATAGGTTTTTCAGTTAAAGAAAATACTTCCTCTACTACTCTTGTAGTACTTATTGACAGACGTTCTATTGAAGAATTAGCTTGTTTTTTTCTTACTTTATCTAAACAGGTTAAATATGTAAGATAAGTTCTATTACCAACTTCATATGACATAGCATTTTTAATAACAAAAAGTTCAGGTAATATTTCCATATCATCTTCTATTGAAGCTATTACTTTAAATATCCATTCCATATCTGGACGAGTACGTTTTTTATAATTGTCATATGCTTTCAATTTAAATTTAAATTTAAATTCATCGCCATAACTTCCATATGTTACCCCTGAAAATACTCCAAAAGGAGTAGCTCTCGTTGACATTCTAATTAAATATTTTAAAAATGATTTTGCTACCTGCTCTCGTTTATTATTAGGTGTATTGGGCGAAAGAAATTTCATAGAATCAAAAAGAGATTTGCTAGAAACAGCTATTGCTTCTCTAATTAGAGGGTCTTTAGATAGTTTCCATAACTTGTTTAAAAGAGATCCATTAAAAGATGTTAATTCATTTTCGAATACATTAACTGGTAAAGTGGGTGTACGTACTATAAAAAAGTCAAGCGCTTTAAATATACTTTTTTTATGCATTATCTTCTCCTTTCGAATTATAGATAAAAAATTTAAATATCATAATTTCCCCAAATAAAAATTGAGCATCAAAAAA
Organism: Clostridium sp.; assembly: GCA_015058405.1. Taxonomy (GTDB): domain Bacteria; phylum Bacillota; class Clostridia; order Clostridiales; family Clostridiaceae; genus Clostridium. Next base: position 24,950 of record SVCL01000122.1, on the reverse strand, counting down.
CATTTAAATAAATGTTTTTTGATGTTCTTATTAATTTCTATGACCTAACTATTTACAACCTTGTGAATAAGTGTAACCACACATTTGTTGACCTGTATAACATTGTGATGAAAAACATTGTGATGAATAACATTGTGATGAAAAACATTGTGATGAATAACAATCAGCTGTAAATAAATCAGTTGTTGCTCCCTTTACTGAATCAACTTTTACATCTAAATCAAATAGATTTTTAGCCATTATCTCTCCCCCCTTCATTTTATTGATGATTTATCATCTCGCAATCCTTTATTATAATTAAATATCTTGCAAACAATAAACCTTATGTTAATTTTACATTTTATGTAATTATATGTCAATTATTTTTTGTTAATATTGTTTTAATATCTCTTGTGTAAAAAACCTTTTCATTTCCATATCTATATTTTGAATTTATATATCTGTCAAAATCATCAAGAAATTTTTTTCTTTCAATTATCCTATAAATTGAGCTACGCTCAATTTTAGAAAAACTATGCAGTTAAACATTTAGAGAATATGAGAAAGCTCAATAAATAATTCTCAGACCAAATTTTTGCCGCCGGCTTCCTTTCTATTTCTCTCACCTTTTATTCAGAAAAATGGGTACACTTAATAAACATCTCGTTATGGATAAAAAAATCAAGGTGATTTTTATGCAACAAGCCTTTTACGATTTAGTTTATTATTATATTTATAAAGATTATAACCACAAGAAATCAATGTAAGTTCAATAATTACATTATCGAGCCCACGTCTAAACAATCTTTTGTAAGCTCTATTCCATTTTATTATTCCAAATGTTCCTTCAGATTGTATACTCCTATTCATGCAAAGCAATGCTCCATGAACAAATTCTAGATTGCTTATGACTTCTTCATGCATTGAAGTTAATTCTCTATTTAAACTTATAGTTCTATTTTTAGTTTCCTTTTCAAACATAGTGAATTTCATAAACTTTTCCATAGAATGTTCTTCACAATAGATGTAGTTATTGTATGAACCGTAACCGGCATCGGCGACTGGATATTTAGGATAATGCCCATATGTATCATTGAATTTTTCCATTAGTGGAACAAAACACTCCATATCTGAAGCATATTTCTTAGCATCTATTACTGCTATGTATTCATCACATATAGCAGCTTGAACATTATAAGCTGGCAATAGCTGATCATTTCCCATATAATCACGTTTAACCCTCATGAATGTGGCATCGTGATCTGTCTTTGATAAACACTTTTTCTATGTCCTTTACCTGACACGAAAGTACTTGTATCAAGTCCAGTAGCTTTTTTATAATTGGCAAGTATATCTTGGACATAATCTACAGCATATTCATCTCTTTTTTTAAGCTTTACACCTAATAGATTCAGTACTTCAGAATTCATTTCATCTATTAATGTAGAAATTTTATCAAAAACCTTATCTCTATTTTTAATGCTGGAACGCTTCCATACCCAGGTATATCTATTAGCATTTTCTTCGATTTTTGTTCCATCAATATAAGTATGCTCTAAATCTACTTTATCTACTTCAAAAATATAGGCGTTTATATCATTGAATATCTGCTCAATCGAACTGGATAGCTCATTGCGAATAAAATTTCCGAAAGTAGAATGAGATGGAGCTTTGATGCCATCAAGTAAATACATAAATCTAATATCTGTTCTACAAAGTCCTTCTAGTTCTCTTAAAGAGCATATGCCTTTCTGCATAAATGCGAACAGTATAACTTTTAGCAATTTCTCTGAATCACATCTTGGACGACCTGTTTTGCAGCCCTTCTCTGGAAAATACGATTTTAGGTCAATGTGATCCATTACATCACAGAAAGTATATACTGGATCAAAAATATCAATTAATTTTTCAATTGGGGGAGTTTTTTTACACCCCCGTTTTTCTAATTACAAATTAACTTTTACTCACAAAGTCCTACATAATCCTTGTGTACATATCCTATAGCACCATTGTACCTAATTCTTAAAAAGTCACCATACCATCTTTCATCTTCAGTTTCTATGGTCATATGATCTCCATAATATAATAATCCAATTATTCTAGATGAAGTATTAGGTTGTGATCTTACTCTTACTCCATTTCCTTTACACCAAAAATATACATTTGTTAAGTATCCTCTCTTACTATTTACTTTAATATTAGAACTTTGATTCACTTGAACTTCTGCCTTTACTGGTGTTGCTACCATAGCACATGATGCTGCTATTAATAATGCTATAATTGCTTTCTTCATCTTTATTCTTTATTTGTTAATTATTGTATTGAGTTGAAGTTTTTTGCATATTTTTTCACAATTATAAAAATGAAGGTTTATCTAAATACTAAAAAATTATTTAGATAAACCTTCACTTTTACAAAAACGCGTACATAACTTATTTATTATATAATTCAAAAAAATGATTTGTAGGCCCAATACCTTTTCCTAACTTAAATCCATGTTCTATAGCTACTGTTACATACCTCTTTCCTTCTTTAACAGCCTCTTCTATGTTCATTCCCTTAGCAAGTCCTGCTGCAATAGCTGATGAAAGCGTACATCCTGTTCCATGAGTATGTTTATTATCTAACCTTTCATGTCTTAAATATATAAACTTTTTCCCTGTATATAAAACATCAGTTGCATCTCCTTCAAGATGTCCACCCTTTACCAAAACATTTTTAGCTCCAAGTTTTATTAATTCCTTACATGCATTTTCCATTTCTTCAACATTAGTAATTTCAACTCCTAAAATCTCTTCTGCTTCTGGTAAGTTTGGAGTTATTAATGCAGCTAATGGAAATAATTCATTAATTAACGTTTCTTTTGCATCATCAGATAACAATTTACATTTACTTGTTGAAACCATAACCGGATCTAAAACTATAGGTGGTAGATTATTAACGTTCTTTAAAGCCTTTGATATTGCCTTTATAGATTCTATCTTTGAAACCATCCCTATCTTTATAGCATCTACATTTATATCATCAAAAATAGCCTTTATCTGTCCTTCTATCATTTCAGGAGATATATCCTGTATTCCAAAAACTCCTTGAGTATTTTGTGCTGTAATAGCTGTAATAGCGCTCATTGCAAAAACTCCATTAGCTGACATAGCTTTAATATCTGCTTGTATTCCTGCTCCCCCCGAAGAATCTGAGCCCGCTATTGTTAATGCTGTTTTCATAATAAAAACCTCTTTTCATTCTATTAACTTACTTGATTAACTAAAAACTTATTTATAATTGATACCTTTAGAAATATATATGCAATAATAGAACCTCCTACACAACTTATAGAAAAAGGTATAATATACGCAAATAAAGCTATATCTTTACCTAATATTAAAGCAGATATAGGATAAGCTACTATTGCACCAAGTATCCCTGTTCCTATGATTTCTCCAACCACTGCTGCTTCTATCTTTTTAGACTTTATGAATAGTATCCCTGCTAATACTGCACCTATCATACTTCCTGGAAAAGCTAACAGACTGCCTGTCCCAAATATATTTCTTAAAATTGACGTTATAAAAGCGTTTCCCAAAGCATATATAGGACCTAAAATAACTGCAGTTATTACATTAATAAAATGTTGAACAGGCGACATTTTAGCCCCAAATATAGGTATCGAAAATGTTCCAAAAATAGTAGCAATGGCTATAAAAACTCCACTCATAGCCACTTTAAAAGCTACACTTTTACCTTTCATTTAAATCACCTCTTTTATAAAAAGGCGTAGATTAATATAACCCACGCCTTTCAGTAAAATCCATCAATTTATTCCTTTTTATTCTAACACTTTTTTTATTCTCCGTAAACTTTCCTTTTAAGTTCAAGACCAGCTTTAGTAATAGCAACTCCTCCTAATGCTGTTTCTCTTAAAGACTCAGGTAATGTCTTACCCACCTTATACATGGCAGCTAATGCATCATCAAAAGGTATCTTAGAATCAACTCCTGCCATTACTAAATCCGCTGTACATAAAGCACTTATAGCTCCTGAAGAATTTCTCTTAGCACAAGGAATTTCTACAAGACCTGCTACTGGATCACATACTAAACCTAATATATTTTTAAATACTATTGCAGCTGCATCTAAACTCATCTTAGGAGTCCCCCCCATCATTTCAACTACTGCTGCTGCTCCCATAGCTGCTGCAGAACCACATTCAGCTTGACATCCGCCTTCTGCTCCTGCCATAGTTGCATTCATCCCAATTATTACACCTACTGCTGATGATGCAAATAGGGCTTGAACAATTTCATCTTCATTTTTATTTAGCTTTTTTGCAGCTGTAAGTATTACTGCTGGCAATATACCACAAGAGCCTGCTGTAGGGCATGCTACAATTCTTCCCATAGAAGCATTAACTTCAGATGAAGATAATGCCATAGCCATAGCCATAACCATAGTATTACCAGTTAAGCTTTCACCCTTTTCTAAATATTTCCTTAGTTTATAGGCATCTCCACCTATAAGACCTGTAACAGAAAATACTTCCTTCTCCATACCACTTTCTGCTGATTCTCTCATTACAGCTAAGTTCTTCTTCATTCTTTCTATTAACTCTTCTCTAGAAATATCTCTACTTTCCATTTCGTATCTTATAGCATATTCACTTAAAGAAATATTTTCTTCTTTACATATTTCTAAAAGTTCCTCTCCACTCTTAGCTATTTTCATCTTATTCACCTTCCTTTACAGGATTAATGTTTATTACCCTATTTATATGATTTATATTTTCTATTTCTTTTATTATATTTTTATCAATTTTACAATCCACTTCAAATACCATAGTAGCATCTTTACCTTTTTGGCTTCTAAATACCTTCATAAAGGCAATATTAATTCCTTCAAAGTAAAGAATAGCGCTTACCTTTGATACAATCCCTGGAATATCTTGATGTGATATTATAAGTGTCGGATAATCCCCAGTAAACTCCATTTTATTTCCATTTACTTCTGTAATTATTATACTTCCTCCACCTATTGATGAACCCATAACTTCGAAATGTTCACCTTCTTTATTATCTATTAAAAATTTAACTGTATTAGGATGTACATCTCCTAAATCAGCTTCTTCAAATACAATTTGTAATCCCATTTCTTTTGCAATATTTAAAGAATCTCTAAGTCTTACATCACTTGGTTCCATTCCTAATATTCCTGCAACTAATGCTCTATCTGTTCCATGTCCTTTATAAGTTTTTGCAAAAGATCCATGTAATAAAAACTTTACACTTTTAAAATCTCCGCTAGCTATAGATCTTGCTACCTTTCCAAGTCTTGCAGCACCTGCTGTATGAGAACTAGATGGTCCAACCATTATAGGGCCTAATATATCAAATACTCCTGGATTTGTCATAAACCTCTCTCCTTTATCTTAAGCTATAAATTACTTACTTTAGTTTAAGCAAAAGAACTATTATATTCAAGATAATAAGACATTATTCTTTTAAAAAAATTTAAAACGGCATTATAATATTAATTTTTTAAATAAAAATTAATATAAAAAACAAAAAGCAAGAACAAAATATGAAACACTTTTTATTAATCATACCTTATTCTTGCTTATTTATTAATATTTATAAAAACAGCTTCCTCCAATAAATTCTCTAAGTATAGAATTATCAGGTACATCTTCAAATTCAATTTCTTTAAAGAAATTTAAGAAAGATTTTAGTCTAACTGCTTCGTTATATACAGGACTACCTTTTTCTATCTTATTTAATTCTTCTAAAGCATATTTTTTTAACACACTAAGTTCATATACTAGAGTTGAATTAAACATAACATCTGCTTCCTCTTGATATACAAATATATTTTTCTTTTCTCCTCTTTTTATAGATGGCCACATAGCTAAAGTCTCTTCTGCACCATATCCTCTTGATAAGAAATCCCTTACTATCCTTCTTATCTTTCTTACATCAGTAGTTGCTATTCTATTATGATTATCTAAACTTAACTGAGTAAGTGCAGAAATATATATCTTAAATTTATTTTCATCATTAACTTCTGAAGTTAGTATAGGATTTAAACCATGAATTCCTTCTACTATAAGTACTCCATTATCAGGTAACTTTATTTTATGATTAACCCATTCTCTCTTTCCTGTTTTAAAATTGTAGCTAGGTATCTCTACTTCCTTCCCCTGCAATAACTCATTTAAGTTCTTATTAAATAACTTTAAATCTATAGCATTAACAGTTTCAAAATCATAGTTTCCATCTTCATCTCTTGGAGTATCTTCTCGATTTAAGAAATAATCATCTAGTGAAATTGGAATAGGCTTAAGACCATTTACTCTTAATTGTATTCCAAGTCTATTTGCAAAAGTAGTTTTTCCTGAAGATGATGGACCTGCTATTAATACTACTTTTATATCCTTTTTTAAAACTATCTTATCTGCAATTTGAGCTATCTTTTTCTCATGTAATGCTTCTGATACTAATATTACATCTTTTAATTTTCCATTTAACACCTTATTATTTAAACTTTCTACTTCACCTATTCCAAGAATTCTAAGCCACTCCTTTGTTTCATAGAAAATTCCTGCAAGCCTTTTTTGCTCCACAAATTCATGAAGTTTAGTAATATCTGTTGATTGTGGATTTCTAAGAACAAAACCATGAGCATACTTAATAACATCAAAAGCTTTTATAATTCCTGTAGAATATGCCATTTGCCCATAAAAATAATCATATCTTCCTTCTAACTCATATAAATTTACTTTTTTAAAATCAACTTGCTTTAACAATAATACCTTATCCTGCATTCCATAGCTTTCAAAAATTTCTATAGCCTTTTCTTTATCCACAGATATCTTTTTAATTTCCACATCTTTGTTAATAAGCTCTGTCATCTTTTCCTTTATTAACTTCACTTCTTCTATAGTTAATGAACTATCTTTATGTATTTCTCCGAATATTCCTTTTGATATAGAATGTTCCATAGTTATTTTTGCATCTTTAAATATGTCCAAGGCAACCTTAATAAAAATAAATTGAAGTGTTCTAGAATACACCCTCCATCCAACATCACTATTAGCAAAAATCACATTAATCTTTCCTGACTCAGGAATTTTTGATCCTAACTCATAGTAGTCACCATTCAATTCACATAAAACTATACTTTCATCTTTATAATATTTATCTACTAATTCTTTAAATGTACATCCTTGACTCATATTTACCACTTTTTTATCTTCTAGTTCTAGTTTAATATTTTCCATAAAATCTCCTCCAAAACCCAAATATATACCCTCTATTTACATTATATACCAACGCGTTACTTTTATTAAATATTTTAACCAAGAATATTTATACTCAAAACATCAAATACTATTTTTAAGAGGTGTTTATTATGTTTATTGTTTTTATTAGAACTGCTATTTTATACGCACTAGTAGTTGTTGTCATGAGAATAATGGGAAAACGTCAAATAGGTGAATTACAACCATATGAATTTGTTATTACTATAATGATTTCAGATTTAGCATCTTTACCTATGCAAGATACAAGATTTCCATTACTTCTTGGAATTATACCAATAACAACATTATTGTTTTTAAAAATTATACTTTCCCAACTTGAACTTAAAAGTCAACTTGTTAGAAAATTTGTTAACGGTGAACCTTGTATAGTAATTTGTAAAGGAAAAATTAATTATAGTATTATAAAAAAACAGCAAATAAATATTGATGAAGTCATGGAGGAAATTCGCCTAGCAGGATATTTTGATTTAGAAGAAATTCAATATGCTATATTGGAAAATAACGGTCAGTTATCAATACTACCTAGAAGTTCAAACTCTAATTCAGGAAGTGGTAACGCTATTTCTTCATGTGCAAATAATAGTGAATCACCAGATGTTGTAACCGTTAGTTCAAATACTACTAAAAATAAAAACTCAAATAAAACTAAAGATGAACCACCTTACTTACCAAAAATCCTTATTACAGATGGTAAAATTAATAATAATTCTTTAACTAGTATTAATAAAGATAAGGATTGGATTATTAATGTGCTTAAGAAGCATAATATAGATTCTATTGATAAGGTATTGATAGCTTTATATGATACTCAAGGAAAGTTTAGATATCAACTTTTTGATGAATATGAAAAGGAGAAAAACTAATGAAAAGCATTATAACTACACTGGTTATCTTTTCTTCATTATTAGGTTTTGTATATTTTGCCAACAATAAATTAATTGAACTTTGCGATACTATTACTGAAAATAGTATTGCTATTGAAGAGTTAGTTAAAGAAGGTAACTGGAGTGAAGCTAAAACTAATACACAGGAAATCATTAACTTAATTGAAGAAAAAACAGCAATAAGTTCTGTTTATATAAATCATTCTGACTTTGATGACTTAACTGATGAAGCAATTGAATTGTCTATTTATATAGATTGTAAAGATTCAAAGGAATCTCTTATTGCTGTTAATTCATTAAAAAACTTTGCAAAAAATATTAAACATCTCCATCAAACTCACATAGAAAATATATTTTAAAAAATAAAGAGGTAACTAAGTTTTCAAAGTTTTGATGTTACCTCTATAGCTTATATTAAAATACTTTTTAAAACAGTAAACCCTAAGTATTCTCCTTATTTATGTAACTTAAAAGTTTCATTGATAATTCCATTTTAAATAATTCACCAGAATTTTCAAATGATTCACCTAATATCTCCTCTATTTTATGATATCTATAAAAAAATGTACTTTTATGAATATTTAGTTCTTTAGCAGCATTAATAGAACGTCTATTATTTTTCAAATAAATTTCTAATGTTTTTAATAACTCGGTTTTATTACTATAATCATAGTTTTTCAATTTTATTACTTTGGGATGAATTATGTTCTTAATATTAATTTTCTCAACTCTATTTTCAAAATCACTTATTACTAAAAATAAATATTCTTCTATATAATCTTCAAAATAATTAATCCTATGACTTTTATTGTTGGAAAGTTTTACTGCATATTTGGATTGCTTAAAATATTCTTGTATTTCTAGTAGATTTTTAAATACAAAGCTTACACCGCATGTTAATTTATTAAACTCTAAAAACTCTTTAAATTGATTTTTTATTTCTTCAGATACCCCATCTTCACTGTCTAAACTCAAACAAATAATTAAAAACGCTTCAAAATATGTACTTATAGAATTTTTTAATATAACTTTTGCTGATTTTATTAATTCTTTTATTGCAAAGTTATGCCTAAAATCATTAAACTTTTGCTTATATGGAATTGAAATTATTATATAGTTTTTTTTCATTTTAAAATTGACTTCTTTAAGTTTTTCTTGTACATAATCTATATTATCCACCTTTTTAGTAAGAAGATCTTTTAAATAATATTCTTCTTGTAACCCTGAAGTATTTAAAAATAAATTTTTCCTTTCAAATTCTATTGAAATCACTCCAGATAAAGTATTCACTAAATCCAAATCACTTTTATTAAACTTCCTTTCCTCTACCACAGAAATATATGCTACTGTTATATCATTATTTCTTACAGGACAAAAAATATAATTTTCTCCTGAGCCTTTACTTGTATTATAGAAAAAAGCACCCTTTGCTTTATATATAGTATCTATGCACTTTTCTTTCTTCATTAGTTTAATTGTATCCATTAATAAGTACTCTTCCCCATTACACTTTTCTATAAATTCATTATTTGTATAAGCTTTCTTAGAACGTCCTAAAATTTTAAAACTTGTATCTAATAAAAATATTTGATTTTCTAAATTATCTTCTCCTACATTTAATATATCATCTATCGTATTTGATTTAATTAAACTTGAATATATACTTTCTTTCTTACTTTCTATATTTAGCTTATCTATAATATTTTTTAAGGCATTATAATTTTTTCTTTCTATATATTCAAAGATCACATTAAAATCATCCATAAATTTTCCTCCCGTATATAAACAAAAGTCTAATTCTTTTGTGATTTATCCCACATATTTTAAAACTTTTGTCCAATGGTTGATTACGCCAATAATGTTAATATTATACCAAAGAATATATATTTTTTAACACGAAGGATGGTTGATATTAATGAAATTTAAAGTACTAGGAATTACAGCAGGCAGAAAAAATTCTAACTCAGAAATTCTTTTAAAAGAAGCTCTTTTAGCTTGTCAAGAACAAGATGCAGAAGTAATGATGATAAACCTAAGAGATTACCATATAGAAGAATGTACTGGCTGTACAGCTTGTACTCATGCTATGACCCAAGGAAAATACATAGGATGCTCATTAGATGGAAAAGATGATAAAAAAGCAATCATGGATGTTATGTTAAATGTAGATGCTATTATTCTATCAGCTCCTACTTATGATTTAATGCCTACTGCAACTTTCTCAAAGTTTATGCATAGAAATTTAAGTTACGAATCTTCTTTCTTAGAAGCTATTGGTGCTGTAGAACATAAAGATAGAGTTGCAGGACTTATTGCTGTAGGAGGTTCTACTCGTTCATGGCAGTCAATGGCCCTTGAATCTATGCAAGCAACTTGTTTTACTAATGACTTTAAAGTTATAGATATGCAGCTTGCAACTAGAGTTCCAGCTCCAAAACAATGTTTACTACATGATGATATGATTGAAAGAGCTCATAAATTAGGTGAAAATATTATGACATCACTTAATACTCCAGTTAGTGATAGAAAATGGCTTGGAGATGAAAATATGGGATGGTGTCCTAACTGTCATTCTAACGCATTAATCTTAGGAGAACCTCAATGGGATGGACTTCATTTTCCTGTAGAATGTCAAGTATGTGGGGCTGGCGGAAATCTTGAAAAGACTGAAGATGGTAAATGGAAATTTGTAATTCAAGAAAACGGATTATGTCGTGATCGTACTGATATAAACGGAAGACACGAACATGCTATTGAAATTGGAGTAACTCAAGGTGGATTTTATACAGATGAAAATTTAAAAATAGTAAAAGAAAAATTCACTAAATACCAAAACCTACACTTTCCTAAAATTGAAATAAAATAGTAACTAAAATATAAGATTGGTGCTATCGCATAATCCCAAATTAATATTTATGCGACAACACCAGTTTTTATTTTAATATACTTTTACATATCACTTGTTCTAAAAGTGGAGCATAAAGTTTCATCAACTCCTGAAGCTGCATGACCAGCTACATCTATGTAATCTGCCTCACAATGATTGTTTAAGTTATAAACACAATTCTCTGCTTCGCATTTAATATCTGAATATGGACATGGAAGTCTTGTCTCATTAGTAAAAGATGAGTCCCTTTCTACAAAACTTCCACAACAAGTAGCAGAAGAATTCATTGCATTAACTCCCCCTACCTTAATAAAATTCAAACAACAATATCCATCTTTATAATTAGCGCAAGTATCTGCTGTACAACTTAATTGTGTCATCTCCTTCACCTCCTGCAAATTATTTTTTCCTGTATATTCTTTTTTTATTCATGCATAAAAATAAATTTTTATACATTTTTTATGAATAATTATTGCATAAATACATTTTTAGTTGTATAATTATAAACAGTTAGAAGAAATTAGTATTTATTTTAATTTAAGGGGGCTATAAAAATGAAAAAATACAACAAAGTTGTTTTAGCATATTCTGGTGGGTTAGATACTTCTGTAATAATTCCTTGGCTTAAAGAAAATTATGGTTGTGAGGTTATTGCAGTTTCAGGTAATGTTGGTCAAGATTCTGAATTAGAAGGATTAGAAGAAAGAGCTCTTAAAACTGGTGCTTCTAAAGTATATATTGAAGACTTAACTGAAGAATTTGTTAATGATTATATATTCCCAACTATTCAAGCTGGTGCAATATATGAAGGAAAATATTTATTAGGTACTTCTTTTGCAAGACCTCTTATAGGTAAAAGAATTGTTGAAATAGCTAAAGCTGAAGGTGCTGATGCTATCTGTCATGGATGTACAGGAAAAGGTAATGACCAAGTTAGATTTGAACTTGCTATAAAAACTTTTGCACCAGACATGCCAATTATTGCACCTTGGAGAATTTGGGACATTAAATCTCGTGAAGAAGAAATCGCTTATGCATTAGAAAAGAAAGTTCCTATAAAAATCAATTACGAAACAAATTATAGTAAAGACATGAATATTTGGCATTTAAGCCATGAAGGTCTAGACCTTGAAGATCCAAATAATGAACCTAATTACGAAAAAATCCTAGAACTTTCTAAGACTCTTGAAAATGCTCCAGATAAAGCAACTTATATTACTCTTACTTTTGAAAAAGGTAATGCTGTTGCCCTTAATGGTAAAAAGATGTCTTCTGTTGAATTATTAAAAGAATTAAATAAATTAGGTGGAGAAAATGCTATAGGAATTACTGATATGGTAGAAAACAGACTTGTTGGTATGAAATCTAGAGGTGTTTACGAAACTCCTGGTGGAACTATTCTTTATAAAGCTCATAAAGATTTAGAAGAGTTATGTCTAGATAAAGAAACAGCTCATTATAAAGAACAAGTAGCTTTAAAATTTGCTGATTTAGTATATAACGGATTATGGTTTACTCCACTTAGAGAAGCACTTTCAAGCTTTGTAAGTAAAACTCAAGAAAATGTAACTGGTGAAATAAAACTAAAACTATATAAAGGAAATATAGTAAATGCAGGTATGACTTCTCCATATTCTTTATACAATGAAGAATACGCTACTTTCGGTGAAGATGCAGTATATGATCAAAAAGATTCTGCTGGATTTATAAATCTATTTGGTTTACCAACAGTAGTTAAAGCAAAAATGGATGCAGCTATAAAGAGCGAGGATAAATAATATGAAGCTTTGGGGCGGGCGATTTAAAAAAGGTACAGATGATTTAGTAAATGATTTTAATTCTTCAATAAGAGTAGATTCTAGAATGTTTAAGGAAGATATAGAAGGTAGTTTAGCTCATGCAAAAATGTTGGGGAAGCAAGGCATTATACCACAAGAATCTAGTAATAGAATACAAGAAGGATTAAAAGAAATATTAACTCGCATGGAAAATGGAGTTATAGAAGTAGATAATACTTCCGAGGATATCCACAGTTTTACTGAGGGTACCCTTACCTACTACATAGGCGACTCTGGAAAGCAGCTTCACACTGGAAGAAGTAGAAATGACCAAGTTACTCTTGATTTAAGAATGCACTTAAAAAAAGTTCAAATCGAAATAATTAATAATATACTTGAACTTGAAAAAGTACTATTTAACAAGGCTACAGAAAATATAAATACTATTATGCCTGGTTATACTCATATGCAAAAAGCTCAACCAATAACTCTAGCACATCATTTATTGGCTTATGCCGAAATGTTTAAAAGAGATATTGGAAGACTAAAAGATGCATATAAAAGAACTGATGAAATGCCTTTAGGCTCTGGGGCATTAGCTACTTCTACTTATCCTATAGATAGAGAATTTGTAGCTAAGGAGCTAGGTTTTTCAAAGGTAACTTTAAACAGTTTAGATTCAGTATCTGATAGAGATTATGCTATTGAAACACTTTCTGCTTTATCTATGATAATGATGCATTTATCTAGATTTTCTGAAGAAATAATCTTATGGTGTACTAACGAATTTAAATTTGTAGAACTTGATGATGGTTATAGTACAGGAAGTTCTATAATGCCACAAAAAAAGAATCCAGATGTAGCAGAACTTATTAGAGGTAAAACTGGTAGAGTCTATGGGGATTTAATGACTCTTCTTACTGTAATGAAAGGTATTCCTCTAGCATATAACAAAGATATGCAAGAAGATAAGGAATGTCTTTTCGATGCAATTGATACTGTTAATTTAGCTATAAAAACTTTTACTGGTATGATAAATACTATGAAAGTTAATAAAGATAATATGAAAAAAGGTGCAGCTGGTGGATTTACTAATGCAACTGATTTAGCAGATTATTTAGTAAAAAAAGGTGAAGCCTTTAGAAATGCACATGGAATAGTTGGGGAAATAGTTCTATACTGCATTCAAGAAAATAAAGCAATAGAAGATCTTTCACTTGATAAACTTAAAGAATTCTCTCCTATATTTGAGGAAGACGTATATAAGGCTATTGATTTATACACTTGTGTTGAAGAAAGAAAAGTATTTGGGGGACCTTCTTCAAACTCAGTAAAAATACAATTAAATGCCTTAGAAAAGTTTATAAGTGAAAATTAAAGGGGGCCTTTAAATATATGATTAAAGTCGGTATTATTGGAGCTACTGGCTATGTTGGTGCAGAACTGCTTAGATTACTTTCAAACCATAAAAATGTAAAAGTAACAGCATTAAGTTCTGTATCATTCGAAGGGCAAGAAATAAGCTCTGTATATAAAAATTTTATTAATAAGACAAATTTAAAATGTGAAACAATGGATGATGTATTAGAGAAGTCTGAAGTAATCTTTACTGCTCTACCACATGGTTTAAGCGAAGATATAGCAGCCAAATGTGTAGAGTCAGGTAAGATTTGTATAGATATGGGGGCAGATTTTAGACTTTCTAATGAAGAAGATTATAAAAAATGGTATGGAAAAAACTTTTCTCAGCCAGAACTTCATAAACTTAGTGTATACGGATTGCCTGAGCTTAATAGAGAGAAAATCAAATCTACTAAACTTGTTGCTAATCCTGGCTGCTACACTACTTCAATTGAACTTGGGCTTATGCCTTTATTGAAAAATTCATTAATTGAAACAAAAAATATTATTTGTGATTCTAAATCTGGTGCTACAGGTGCTGGTAGAGGTTTAACACTAAACAGTCACTTTGCTGAACTAAACGAAAACTTTGCACCTTATAAAATTGGGGCACATAGACATACACCAGAAATAGAAGAAATACTTGGAATAATGGCACAGGATAAAGTTACTGTTACTTTTACTCCTCACCTACTTCCAATTAATAGAGGAATAATTTCTACTATATACTGCACGCCTACGAAGGAAGTTACTTTAGAAAAACTTCATGCTTTATATACTGAAATGTATAGCAATGAACCATTTGTTAATGTACTACCTCTAGGAGAAATCGCTTGTACTAAGAACGTAAGATTCTCTAATTTCTGTGATATTTCACTACACCTAAATCATAGGAAAGATCAAATCATTGTAGTTAGTGCTATTGATAATATGGTTAAAGGTGCTGCAGGTCAAGCAATTCAAAATATGAACTTAATATTAGGGTTTGATGAAACTGAAGGATTAAACTTAATTTCACCAGCCTTTTAAAAATAGGTTAAGGAATAAAAATTAGAGATTATTAATTTCTAATTTTTATTCCTTAATTATCAATTCCAAATTAAAAAGGGGGCATTTTTTATGAACATATATGAAGTAAAAAATAGTATCACAGCTCCAGAAGGCTTCCTAGCTTCAGGAGTACATTGTGGTTTAAAAGATAATAAAAAAGACTTAGCTTTAATTTACTCTGAAGTACCTTGCGTATCTGCAGGAGTTTATACAAGTAACAAGGTTAAAGGAGCACCTATTCTTGTTTGTAAAGAACACTTAAAAAATAACACAGCTCAAGCTATTATTTGTAATAGTGGTAATGCAAACACATGTAATGGTGATGATGGTTTAGGTAAGGCTAAAATGATGGCTGAATTACAAGGTGCTGCCTTAAATATAGCTGCGGAAGATGTACTTGTTGCCTCTACTGGGGTTATCGGAGTGCCCCTTAATATAGATGCTATAAAAGAAGGCATCCCAACTCTTACTAAATCATTATCAAAAGATGGTGCTGATGATGCATGTACTGCTATCATGACTACAGATACAAAGAAAAAAGAACTTGCTGTTCAATTTGTAATAGATAATAAAACAGTTACTATCGGTTCTATTTCAAAGGGTTCCGGAATGATAGAACCAAATATGTGTACAATGCTTTCATTTATTACAACAGACGTTTCAATAAATCCTGATCTTTTAAAAGAAGCTTTAACTGAAGCTGTTAACGTTAGCTACAACAGAGTTAGTGTTGATGGAGATATGAGCACTAATGATACCGTTCTTATTTTAGCTAATGGTCTAGCTAAAAATTCCACTATAAATGAAAAAGATGATAATTATTATAAATTTATAGAAGCTCTAAAATACGTCACTACTAAACTTTCAAGACAAGTTGCTAAAGATGGTGAAGGTGCTACTAAACTTATTGAATGTAAGATTAAAGGTGCTAAAAATTTAGATGACGCCATAAAACTTTCAAAAAGCGTTATTAACTCAAGTCTTGTAAAAACAGCAGTATTTGGATGTGATGCTAACTGGGGAAGAATTCTTTGTGCATTAGGTTATGCTAATGTTCCTTTTGATCCTGAAAAAGTTAATGTTTATTTTGAAAGCAATGCAGGTTCAATTCTTGTATGTAAAAATGGAGCATCTGTAAATTTTGATGAAGATATAGCTTTAAAGATACTTAAAGAAGATGAAATATTAATAAATATTGAACTTAATATAGGAGATGCTGAAGTATCTACTTGGGGTTGTGATTTAAGTTATGAATACGTAAAGATTAACGGTGAATATAGAAGTTAATTTATAAAGTTAGGGGGCAATTAATATGAATTATGATGATCGTGCAAGTATTTTAGTTCATGCATTACCTTACATTCAAAAGTACAACAATAAAGTAATTGTTGTTAAGTATGGTGGAAATGCAATGATTAATGAAGAACTAAAAGAAACAGTTATTAATGATATTGTACTTATGAAATGTGTAGGTTTTAAACCTGTAGTAGTTCACGGAGGTGGTCCTGATATAACTAACCTTATTGAACGCCTTGGGGAAAAGAGTAAATTCATTAACGGATTAAGATATACTGATAAAACTGCTATTGAAGTAGTTCAAATGGTTCTTGGAGGAAAGGTAAATAAAAATCTTGTTTCTTTAATAGAAAAAGCAGGAGGTAAAGCTTTAGGTCTATGTGGTATGGATGGTTCCCTTCTTAAAGCTAAGAAATTAGAAGGTTCAGTTGACTTAGGTTATGTTGGTGAAATCACATCAGTAAATACTGATATATTAAATGTAGCCCTTAATTCTGGCTATATTCCAGTCATAGGAAGCGTTGCATTAGGAGAAGATGATGATTGTCTATACAATATAAACGCTGACCTTTGTGCAGCTAAGATAGCCTCTGCATTAAAGGCTGAAAAACTAATTCTACTTACTGATGTACCAGGAGTAATGAGAGATCCTAAAGATGCAAATTCTCTAATTTCAATATTAAGATTACACGAAGTTCCAAAGTTAACTTATGAAGGAGTAATTAAAGGTGGTATGATTCCTAAAATTAATTGTTGTGTTGAATCAGTACGTATGGGAGTTGAAAGAGCTCACATCATAGATGGAAGAGTTCCTCATTCTCTACTTTTAGAATTATTCTTTGATGATGGTATAGGAACTATGATTTATTAGGAGGTAATTATTATGTTAGAACATTCACTTATGAATACTTACGCTCCCCTTTCACCTGTTCTTTGTAAAGGTGAGGGAGTTTATTTATATGATACAGATAATAATAAATATTTAGATTTTACTAGTGGTATTGGAGTAAATTCTCTAGGATATGGAGATAAAGATTGGACTAAAGCAGTAGCTAATCAAGCTGTAACAATGCAACACTGCTCTAATATCTTTGTAAATCCAATTACTGTAGAACTTAGTAATAAGTTAACCAAACTTGCTAATATGGATAAAGTCTTCTTCTGTAATTCTGGTGCAGAAGCTAATGAAGGAGCTTTAAAACTTGCAAGAAAATATAGTTTTGATAAGTACGGAAAAGGTAGAAGCACTATTTTATCCTTAAAACAATCTTTCCATGGAAGAACTCTAGCAACTTTAACTCTTAATGGACAAGAAAAATTTCATAACTACTTCTTCCCTTTCCCAGATGATTTTGATTATGTAGAAGCTAATAACATTGAAGACTTCAAGGAAAAAACTACTGATAATGTATGTGCCATAATAATGGAAGCAGTACAAGGTGAAGGTGGTGTACATCCTTTAGATAAGGAATTTGTTCAAGAAGTAGTTTCTATATGTAAAGAAAAAGATATCCTTGTTATTTTTGATGAAGTACAATGCGGTATATGTAGAACTGGTAAACTTTTTGGATTTAATAATTTTGATGTAAAACCTGACATAGTAACTGTAGCAAAAGGACTAGGGGCTGGTCTTCCTATTGGTGCTGTATTAGGTAATGAAAAAGTATCTAAAGTATTTAATCCTGGTGATCACGGAACTACATTTGGCGGAAATCCTGTAGTTTGTTCTGGTGCACTTGTAGTTTTAGATAAAATATGTAATGAAAAGACTTATAAAAAGGTTCAAAAAAATGGTTCTATTATAAAAGAAAAATTAATTGCCGCAAATCTAGATTCAGTTGTAGACGTTAGAGGTATGGGACTTATTATTGGTATTGAAATCAAAGAAAAATCATCTGATATTCAAAAAAAGGCTATGGAAAAAGGCTTACTTGTTTTAACTGCTGGTCCAAATGTAATTAGATTACTTCCGCCTATAGTTATAACAGAAGAAGATGCTAATAAAGCTTGTAGCATTCTAATAGAAGTACTTTCTTAGGAGGATTATTATGAAAAAAGATTTATTAAAAATGGATGACCTTTCAAGGGAAGAAATTTTAGAAGTATTAAATATAGCAGATCAATTAAAGTATGAACTTAAGCATAATATTCCTCATAAACACCTTGAAGGAAAAAGTATAGGAATGATTTTTAATAAAAAATCAACAAGAACAAGAGTTTCCTTCGAAGTTGGTATGTATCAATTAGGTGGATATGCATTATTCTTAAACAAAAAAGATCTACAAACCGAAAGAGGTGAAACTGCAGAAGATACAGCTAGAGCTTTATCTAGGTTTATTAATGGAATTATGGTAAGAACATATTCTCAAAAGGAAATTGAAATCTTAGCTGAATATGCAACTATACCTATTATCAACGGCTTAACTGACGAGGAACACCCTTGTCAGGTCCTTGCTGACTTGATGACCATTAGAGAGTATAAAAATATATTAGAAGGTCTAAAGGTATGCTATATAGGAGATGGTAACAATATGGCTAACTCATTAATAGTAGGTACACTTAAAGTTGGTATGAATTTATCAATTGCATGCCCACCTCAATATATGCCATCAAAATCCTATATTGAACGCGGAAAAGAATTAGCTACCTTAGAAAATTCTGAATTTAATGTTTTTACTGACCCTAAAGAAGCTATAAGAAATGCCGATGTTGTAATAACAGATGCATGGTGTAGCATGGGACATGAAGATGAAGCCGAAAAACGTTTAAAAATCTTTGCACCTTATCAAGTAAATAAAGAATTAATGGAATTTGCTAAAGATGATGCTATAGTACTACATTGTTTACCAGCTAATAGAGAAAAGGAAATTACTAAAGAAATACTCGATAAACACAGTAATGAAATTTTTGACGAATCTGAGAATAGATTACATGTAGAAAAAGCTATTTTGGTAAAACTTATTAAAAACATGTGAATTAAAAAAGAAAAATTATGTTATTGTGAAGAAATTTTCTTTTAAATGTTTCTTTTTTAACAAATAAAAGTTATAATAAGCCTTAGTGGGAATTTTATTTTACATTTTCCCAAAGCAAATATTTATATAATTATTGGAGGTCGTGTTATGTTAGTTTCAGCAAAAGAAATGTTAAACAAGGCTAGAGAAGGAAAATACGCTGTAGGTCAATTTAACATCAATAACTTAGAATGGACAAAAGCTATTCTATTAACTGCACAAGAAAATAATTCACCAGTTATCTTAGGAGTATCTGAAGGTGCTGGTAAATATATGGGTGGATATCATGCAATCGTAGGTATGGTTAACGGTCTTATCCAAGATTTAAAGATAACTGTTCCTGTTGCTCTTCACTTAGACCACGGTAGCTTTGACGGAGCTTATGCTTGTATCGAAGCTGGATTCTCATCAGTAATGTTCGATGGATCTCACTACTCAATCGAAGAAAATATCGAAAAGAGTAAGCAAATAATAGCTGATGCATCAGCTAAGGGAATCTCTGTTGAATGTGAAGTTGGATCAATCGGTGGAGAAGAAGACGGTGTTGTTGGAGCTGGAGAAATCGCAGATCCTGCAGAATGTAAGCAAATAGCTGATTTAGGAGTTACTATGTTAGCTGCTGGTATCGGAAATATCCACGGAAAATACCCATCAAACTGGGCAGGATTAGATTTTGCTGCTTTAGAAAATATAAAGAAAGCTGTTGGAGATATGCCATTAGTTCTTCACGGTGGTACAGGAATTCCTGAAGATATGATTAAGAAAGCTATCTCATTAGGAGTTGCTAAGATCAACGTTAACACTGAATGTCAATTATCATTCGCTGCAGCTACAAGAAAGTATGTAGAAGCTGGTAAAGACTTAGAAGGTAAGGGATTTGACCCAAGAAAACTTCTTGCTCCTGGTTTCGAAGCTATAAAGGCTACAGTAAAAGAAAAGATGGAACTTTTCGGTTCTATAAACAGAGCTTAATTATATACTAAAAAGGGATGAATGTAAAAATTCATCCCTTTTTAGTATACTTTTTAAAATAATTTATATATATTAGGTATACATAAATATGCTCCCTTAAATTCTTTGCTATTAATATTCACACAATACTTTTTTCCTTTTTTTAAAAAAATCCATTTTGAAGAATGTTCTTTAGATTTAACTTGGTATTCTTCAACTATATCACCATTAGTATTCTCTTCAGTTATAGTTATCTTAGCTCCATCCTCCAGATCTATAGGTTTATATCCAGTAGTGTAATTCAAAAAATCCTCCATATTATCTCCATAAACTGAAAAAACCTCTCCTTTAATTTCTTCTCCTGCAATTACGGAAGACTCTATATTTATTAATATATTTTTTTCTAAAGCGTCAATTGTATTTATTGTTATAACTGAATCAGGAGCAATAGTTCCACACCCACCTAAAACTACCACATCCTTAAATACTGAATATATATATGTTCCAAATAAGCTTAATAATATTAATATACAAATAACTATAATCCCTTTTTTTCTCTTCATAATTATCTCTCCTTATTTATACCATCTTCTATATAAATTATTCTATCACACATCTCTCCTATCTTTTCGTCATGCGTAATTATTATTATTGTTTTCCCTTCTTTATTTAACTCTCTAAATATATTAATTACCTCTTTACCTGTATTTCTGTCTAAAGCTCCTGTAGGTTCATCTGCTAGAATAACTTCTGGATCATTAACTAAAGCTCTAGCTATTGCTACTCTTTGATTTTGACCTCCAGATAATTCACTAGGTATCTTTTTTGATTTTTCTATTAAATTAAGCTTAGATAATAACCTATTAATTCTCTCTTTTCTTTCTATTTTTTTTATACCTGCATATTCTAAAGGAACACTTATATTTTGATATACAGTATAATCCTCAATTAAAGCAAAGTTTTGAACTACAAATCCTATTTTATTATTTCTATATTTAGCTAACTCTTTATCCTTCAATGATTCTGTCGATTTATCTTCAAAAATATACTTTCCTTCACTTGGTTTATCTAAAAAACCTAATATATTTAAAAGCGTAGATTTTCCTGAACCTGAAGGTCCCATTATAGCTACCATTTCTCCTTTTTCTATACATAAATTAATATTTTTTATGGCCTCTACCCTCGCATCATCTTTTCCATATACTTTTTTTATATTTTCTAACTTAATAAAGCTCATTCATTACTCACCTTTTTCATAATTTGATTAACTTCCATTTTACTTATTTTTCTATAAAGCATATAAAAAATAACTATAACTACCATTAAGTAAATAAGTGCTATACCTATCAATATTCTATAATCATAATTATAACCAGTCAGACCACATTTTCTAAAATATTCAAAATAAACTCCTATAGATGTACCTATAACAAAATATGCTAATACAGAATATAAATTTCTTAGTATAATATCTTTTTTACTAGCTCCTAATAAAAGATGTATTCCATATAACTTTAAGTTGCTTATTATCTGATTATATTTTACAGCTATAATTCCTAATGATATAAATAATATTATAAGTATACTCTTAAATAATGCACTTCGTACCCCTGCTTCTAAATTATTAATTACCTTTTCTATATCATTAGTAGCACTAAATATAGAATAATTATTAGCACCTAACTCTATAGCTTTATCCCTTATTTCATTGAAATCCTCCCCTATATTATCACTAACTAAAACAGCTTGTCCTAATGCTGCATTATACTTATCACTATCTTCATCAATATCCTTTATTTTAATAAAAGGACATATTACATAATCATCTAAACTACCTAAAAAACCATTTAAATAATGATATGAATTTTTCTTTAAAAATCCTATTACCTTAAGTTTTCTTTCACTCTTAGTAAAATAATCAAAAAACTTAAATTCATCCCCAATATTATATATTCCTTTGTAATTTGCTCCTAATATTATAGGAATATTTTCATAAGATTCAAACTCATTATCTTCAAATATTCTTCCTTCTTCTATATTTAAACAAAAAGTATCTATGTAATTTTTATCAACATATAGCCCTTTTACATTACTATATTTTCCATTAATATTATCATAAGGATTATTTATATACTTCTTTTCAATACTATAGCAAAAATTATCTTTATCACAAAAATCTTTAATTATTATATTGCTATCTACTTGAATACAGTATTTGAACTTTTCATTATTTATCAAATAATTGTATAAATTATTATCCTTTTTCTTATATTCAAAAGAATTTATATTTTTATTTTGATCATAATTGCTATCTTCCATCAATCTATAAACACTTTTCATATCAAATGTATTCTTTGCCATTATATAAGTATCTTTTAATTGAAATAAACCATTTAAAGTTTGCACTAATATCATTGAACAAAATATAATTTGTACTACTATAACAAAGAATGTTAATGGTCTTTTCACAATCTCATCAATTGTATACTTAATATTTTTCATCCTTAATCACCTACTTTATAATTCTGCTTATTTCTAACTTATTTATTCTATATATAGGTATTAAAGAAGCTATTAATGAAGATATAATAGATATAATAAATACAACAATTATTGTATTAAAATAAAAATGTAAATATCCTTCTCTAAAATACGAAATAATCAAAAACAAAATATATCCTAAAATAAATGATATACATCCCGTTACAATCAATTCTAAAATAATCGATATAGATATTTTTAATTTTGTCGCTCCAACTGTTCTCCTAATGCCTATTTCATTAGTTCTCTTTTTAATCCAGAATTCTGTTATTAAAACTACATTCAATAAAATAATAATTAATACTTTAGAATTTTCTAAAATATCTTCTCCAAAGTCTTGATTTATTATTTCTAATATTTTTTTATCTTTTTCTAATAACTTTTCTTCTATACTTATATTTTCTCCTGCAATATTATCTTTTAAATTATTATAAAAACTTCTAGTATTTTCATTAGCGTCTAAATAATAATCACCATCCATATTAGAATTAATATCTAAGGTATAATAAAAAGCACTATCATAAGGTGTATTTCTAAACTCATCACCTAATATACCAACTACCTCATAATAATCATTCTTATACAAAAAATAACTAACATTATTTATCACTACTATTTGGTCTTTTAATAATTTTCCTAAAACAACACGTTTATTTCCATCAATAAAGTCACTTTCATTTAAAAATCTACCTTCTAATAAATCTGGTGTACTTTTTAACTCTCCCTTTATATATAAACCATATTTCTCAAACTCAACCTTACTATTCTTCATCAACATATAATTATCTTTTTGAGTTAATATTTTATTAAACTTATTACCTTTATCTCTTATTTCTATAGTTATTGCACTATTTGAAATAAAACTATTTGTGTTTGTTATAAATTTTATCCCTTCTTCGATACTAAAAACAATTGAAGATGTAAAAAAAGATATTACAGCAAATATAAATATAAGATATTTAGATCTTTTTAACTTACCTAACATTTTATAATCTCCTAAAATTAAAATTTAAGGAGCTATTATACGCTCCTTTTAAATTATCTTTGATAACTGTTTACTGAACCTCTTACTATGTCGTCATATCACCATTCAGCATATATACTACATGATGTAAGAACAGTTAAGTTGTCAGTAGACACACTTTGCCATCCAGTTTTTCTTGTGTGAACATCATATTTTCTTAAATATGCAAAAACTAAATGATGTGAATAATCTGCCCATGCATAATGTGTTCTACTATCACTTGTTCTTCCTATACCTCCAGTTATATAATCTTCTGCTGCTGATGCTATATTAGGTACAGCTACTGCTGCTAATATAAGTGTTGTTGTAATAATTTTTTTTACTTTGTTTTTTCATAGCCAACTTTACACTATCCTTGTTAAATAATACTTTTTAAGTTTAACATTTAATGGAATTTTTTTCAACCTTTTACTTCATCTCCAATATTTTTATGTTAAAAATTGAATAAAAAGCAAACTTTAACAAGCTATTTTTAATGACTCAAAAATTTCTTCTATAGACCTACCGTTTGCGGCAGCATCATAAATATATCTAACTTTAGATTTTTCTAAATCCTTCTTTGCAGCTTTATAGCCACTATTAAAGTGATGGCAATCAGTAGAATACATTTTGCAATACGTATAATTTACTAACATTATTACTAAATATCTATTGATACTTTTTTCACTTCTAACTTGATAGCCATCTAGTCTTAAGTAGGTTTTACAATCTCTAAAAAATGGTTCAATAGCCCAACGGTCTGTATATTGAGTTAAGATGTCTAATGGTTCTAATGAAGTATCTAGTGAAATAAAAGTTTTTAATGCTCCATCATTTTGAAAAGCATCTTTAGG
>SVCL01000121.1 GCA_015058405.1 Clostridium sp. | reverse complement strand
TTAGGGAAATTAGATAATTTAATAATATTAAACATAGGCAAAGTGAATCCTTGCAGCAGATATTTAAAAGCTGTTAGAGGACTTTAACTATACATACGGAAAAATATTTTTTTTATTTTCCGAAAGTAACTTGACACTATCAAAGAGATAACATTAAATTGACCTTAATAAAACTGGATGGTAAAATAAGTACAAATATAAAAAAACAGGGATAATTGGTTTATATTAAGTTTAAGGAGAGGACAATATGAATAAAAAATTAAAATTTCCTGAGAACTTTTGGTGGGGAGCAGCAACCTCTGGGCCTCAATCAGAAGGAAGATTTAATAAAATACATAAAAGTGTATTTGATTATTGGTTTGATATAAGTCCTGAATCATTTTTTAATAAGGTCGGTCCTAATGTTGCATCAAATTTTTATAATAGCTATAAAGAAGATATAGCTATGCTTAAAGAAATAGGTCTTAATAGTTTTAGAACATCGATACAGTGGACAAGACTTATAAAGAATTTAGAAACTGGTGAGCCAGATGAGGATGCTATAAGATTTTATAATAATGTTATAGATGAATGTGCAAAAAATAATATAAAAATAATAATGAATTTACATCATTTTGATTTACCTGTAGAATTATATAATAAGTATGGTGGATGGGAATCAAAAAAGGTAGTTGATTTATATGTAAAGTTTGCAGAAACGGCTTTTAAGCTTTTTGGAGATAGGGTTAAGTATTGGACTACTTTTAATGAACCAATGGTAATTGTGGAAGGTGAATATTTATATAAATTCCACTATCCTTTAATAAGGAATGGTAAAAAAGCAATACAAGTTATGTATAATATTAATTTAGCTTCAGCGAAAGCTATTAAGTTATATAAGGAAAAAGGATATAATAGTAATGGGGGAAATATTGGTATTGTGTTAAATTTAACACCATCATATTCAAGGTCAAATGATAAAGAGGATATGGAAGCTAGTAAATTTTCAGATAACTTCTTTAATAACTCTTTTTTAGATCCTGCCATTAAAGGAGAATTTACAAAAGAGCTTATAAGTGTATTTGAAAAAGATGAAGTTTTGTGGGAGTATACAGAAGAAGAATTACGTATAATTAAAGAAAATACTATAGATTTTTTAGGTGTAAATTATTATCAACCTAGAAGGATAAAAGCAAAAGAAAGTAAATATGATGATTCACAGGGATGGATGCCAGATAAATATTTTGATTATTATGATATGCCAGGTAAGAGAATGAATCCATATAGGGGTTGGGAGATATATCCTAAGAGTATATATGATATAGCTATTAATATAAGAGACAATTATAATAATATACCATGGTACATTTCTGAAAATGGTATGGGGGTTGAAGGTGAAGAAAGATTTATAAATAATGATGGAATAATAGAAGATGATTATAGAATCGATTTTATAAAAGAACATTTAACTTACCTTTACAAAGCTATAGAAGATGGTTCTAATTGCTTTGGATATCATACTTGGACAGCAATAGATTGTTGGTCTTGGACCAATGCTTATAAAAATAGATATGGTTTTATAGCTGTGAATTTAGAGACACAAAAGAAGACTATTAAAAAATCTGGGAGATGGATTAAACAAGTTGCTAAAAATAATGGCTTTTAAATTGGAGGTAAAGTATGAAAAATTATATGGTATTCGATATTGGTGGTAGTTCAGTTAAAGCATCTGTAATAAATGAAGAAGGAAAGATATTAAACAATTCTAAACTTAATATTCCAGAAACAATAGAAGAGTTTTTTGATAAGTTAGTTGAAGCAACAAAGAGTAATCAAAAAGAATATGAAATAGAAGGAATTGCGATAAGTGCTCCAGGAGCTGTTGATAGTGTTACAGGAATAATAGGAGGAATGAGTGCCATACCATATATTCATGGACCTAATTTCAAAGAAATTTTATACGATAAAACAGGCTTAAAGGTTGAAATCGAAAATGATGCTAATTGTGCTGCACTTGGGGAATGTTGGATAGGAGCAGGAAAGAATGAGAATGATTTAGCTTTTGTAGTTTGTGGTACCGGTATAGGTGGAGCTATTGTTAAAGATAAAAGAATTCATAGTGGAATACACAAACATGGTGGAGAATTCGGTTATTGTATAGTAGATTATTCAGCAGATAGAGCTAAAGATAAATATTTAAGTTGGAGTATAGCTGGATCAACAATAGCTTTAGCAAAAAATATAGCAAAAAGAAAGAATCTAGATGAAAAAGAGATAGATGGATTAAAGGCTTTTGAGCTTTTCGAGGCAGGAGATAAGATAGCGATAGAAGAAGTAGAAAAGTATTTTAGATATATGGCTATAGGAATATATAATATTCAGTACACTTATGATCCAGAGGTAATTATTTTAGGTGGAGCAATATGTGAAAGAGAAGACTATATTGAATCTATAAATAGAAAATTAGAGGAGTTAATAAAAGAATCTGGCGCAAAAATTATGCCTTTAATAAAAAAATGTGAGTATGGAAATGATGCTAATAAAATAGGAGCATTATACAATTATCTTTCAAGAAATAAATAAGTTTTTGTAGCTAGAAAATTTTAAAAAATAAGTTTTCTAGCTACTTTTTATTTAGGTACATATTTAGTGAATTTTAATGATATAATTAATTTATTATTTTTATAAGGGGGCACAAAAAATGATTTCAGAGAAAATGAAAATTTTAGTTAGTAATAGTTCAGTAATTAGAAGTATGTTTGAAGAGGGAAAAAAACTAGCTTCTATATATGGAGAAGAAAATGTTTATGATTTTAGTATAGGAAATCCTAATGTAGAACCACCTAAAGAGGTTAAGGAAGAAATAATTAGAATACTTTCAGAAGAAGAACCTAATCTTGTTCATGGATATATGAGCAATTCAGGATATGATGATGTAAGAGGAAATATTGCTAATTACATAAATAAGCTTTATAAAACAAATTTAAGTTTTAATAATATAGTAATGACTTGTGGTGCTGCAGGTGGTTTAAATGTTATATTAAAAACTTTATTAAATCCTGGAGAAGAAGTAATAACTTTTTCACCTTTTTTTGGTGAATATAATAATTATGTTAAAAATTTTGATGGGGTTTTAGTGCCTATTCAATCTGAAGAAGGTACTTTTCAACCAAATCTTAAGTTATTAGAAGAATCTATTAATGAAAAAACAA
Organism: Clostridium sp.; assembly: GCA_015058405.1. Lineage (GTDB taxonomy): Bacteria > Bacillota > Clostridia > Clostridiales > Clostridiaceae > Clostridium. The sequence goes on along the minus strand of SVCL01000121.1, from coordinate 3,087 downwards.
AAGCATTAATAATTAATTCGCCTAATAATCCTACAGGAGTAATATATACAGAGGACTCAATTAAAGGTATTGCAGAGGTTCTAGAAAGAAAACAAAAGGAATTAGGAACAAGTATATATTTAATATCAGATGAACCTTACAGGGAGCTTGTATATGATGATATTGAAGTTCCTTATATACTTAAATATTATAAGAATGCTTTTGTTGGATATTCTTATAGTAAATCATTATCTCTTCCAGGAGAAAGAATAGGATATATAGCTGTAAATCCTGAAATGGAAGATATAGAAGATGTTATGGATGCTTTAAATACTGCTAATAGAATACTTGGGTTTGTTAATGCTCCATCATTGTTTCAAAGAGTTATAGGAAGAACCTTAGGATCAGAAGTGGATGTAAATATATATAAGAAAAATAGAGATTTATTATATAATCATTTAATTAGTTTAGGATTTGAATGTGTAAATCCAGATGGAGCTTTTTATCTTTTTCCAAAATCATTGATTGAAGATGATAAGAAGTTTGTAGAAATGGGTAAAAAATATAATCTTATAATGGTACCTGGTTCATCATTTGGTAAAAGCGGATATGTTAGATTGGCATATTGTATAAGCTATAAAACTATAGAAAACTCACTTGATAGTTTTACCAAATTAGCTGCGGATTGTAAGAAATTAAATAATAAATAATTAAAAAAAATATTGACTTACAAGATTCTTTAGTAGATAATATTATAAAGTAATATTAAAAGATAATGATAAGGAAGAGTATTAAAATTTAATTCTTATAGAGAGCTAGGGGTGGGTGAAACCTAGTAGGATTATTTTAAGAAGCAGCCTTTGAATCGCTTATTGAGAACTAAGAGTATTCTTAATGTAGATAATGACGTTTCCCTTACGTTATAAAGGGAATGAGATGAGCAAATTAATTTTGCTACTTAGGGTGGTACCGCGGATACAGACTTCGTCCCTTGTTTGGGATGGAGTTTTTTTATTTTTTAGTTTAGGAGGAGTAAAAATGGATGAATTGCTAGAAATCTTAGAAGAAAATAGCAGGTATACAGATGAACAGTTGGCTGAGATGACTGGAAGATCTGTAGAGGATGTTAGAAGTGCTATAAAAACATATGAAGAAAGAGGAGTTATAGCTGGCTATAAAACACTAATAAATTGGGAAAATGAGGGAAATGAAACAATAACAGCATTAATTGAGTTGAAGATTACTCCGCAAAGAGGGGTTGGATTTGACAATGTTGCTAAAAGAATATATAAATTTGATAAGGTCAAATCATGCTATTTAATGTCCTCAGGTGGATTTGACTTAATGGTAACGGTAGAGGGAAAGAGTATGCAAGAGATAGCATCTTTTGTATCTGAAAAGTTAGCTTGCCAAGAATACGTTAATGGTACAGCAACACATTTTGTATTAAAAAAATATAAAGATCATGGCACAATATTTAAAGAGGAAAAGGTAGAAGACAGGGAGGCAATATTTATATGATATTAGAGAACATGATAAAAGACAACGTTAAGAACATGCCACCATCAGGAATAAGAAAGTTCTTTGATATAGTAAATGAAATGGATGATGTTATTTCTTTAGGAGTAGGAGAACCAGACTTTATTACACCTTGGAATGTAACAGAAGCTGGTATCTATTCTTTAGAAAAAGGTCATACTCACTATTCATCTAATGCAGGATTTATTGAACTTAGAAAGGAAATATCAAGATATCTTAAGAGGAGATTTGATTTAAGATATAATCCTGATAATGAAGTACTAGTAACAGTTGGTGGAAGTGAAGGAATAGACATAGCTTTAAGAGCACTTGTAGGACCTGGTGATGAGGTTATAATTCCAGAACCAAGCTTTGTTGCATATAAAGGATGTACTACTTTTACAGGTGCTACGCCTAAAATAATAAATTTAAAAGCAGAGAATGAATTTAAGCTTACTGCTGAAGAGTTAGAAGAAGCTATAACAGAAAAGACCAAGGTTGTTATAATACCTTATCCAAATAATCCTACTGGAGCTATTATGACTAAGGAAGACCTTAAACCAATAGTAGATGTATTAAAAAGAAAAAATGTTATTGTTATTTCAGATGAAATATATGCAGAATTAACTTATGATGTACCACATGTATCTATAGCATCTTTTGAAGAAATAAAAGATAGAACTTTAGTTATTAATGGATTTTCTAAGGCGTATGCTATGACAGGATGGAGACTTGGATATGTATGTGGAAATTCTATTTTAATAAGTCAGATGAAAAAAATTCATCAATATGCAATTATGTGTGCACCTACAACAGCTCAATATGCTGCTATTGAAGCTTTAAGAAACGGTGATGAGAGTATATCTAAGATGGTAAGGGAATATAATAGAAGAAGAAGAGTTTTAGTAAATGGTTTTAAAAAGTTAGGGTTTGATTGTTTTGAACCTCATGGAGCATTTTATGTATTTCCTTGTATAAAATCAACAGGAATGACTTCAGAAGAATTTTGTGAGGACTTATTGAAGAAGGAAAAAGTTTTAACTGTTCCAGGAAATGCATTTGGAGAATGTGGTGAAGGATTTATTAGAGCTTGTTATGCGTCTTCTATGGAAAATATAGTTGAAGCCCTTAAGAGAATTGAAAGATATGTAGAAAGTATTAAAAAATAACATATTAACTCTTGAATAAATGACAAAAGATGATATAATAATCTATAAATATATAGAAAATTCTCGTATATCATGGAAAATATGGTTCCGAAGTTTCTACCTGCTAACCGTAAAATAGCAGACTACGAGGCTATGTTAATTTATTTAAGTTATATTAAAGTTAAATGAAAGCAACGCCTCAATTTGAGGCGTTTTTTTAACGTATAGGAAATTATAAAACTTTTTTGAGAGCGAGCACTGATTATTACTAGCTTTTAATATGTAAGTCGTCAAATACGTTAAAAAATAATTATAGTGCCGCAAAAGAACCAAAAAGAAAAATAATTAAAATGTATTTTTATAAGGAATTATTTTTCTTTTAGAACCTTTTGCATGGCTAAAAAAAGTGACTTCAGTTAAGGTTTAATATACTAAAAATGCT
>SVCL01000120.1 GCA_015058405.1 Clostridium sp. | reverse complement strand
AGCATTTTTAGTATATTAAACCTTAACTGAAGTCACTTTTTTTAGCCATGCAAAAGGTTCTAAAAGAAAAATAATTCCTTATAAAAATACATTTTAATTATTTTTCTTTTTGGTTCTTTTGCGGCACTATAATTATTTTTTTACGTATTTGACGACTTACATATTAAAAAGCTAGTAATAATCAGTGCTCGCTCTCAAAAAAGTTTTATAATTTCCTCTATACGTTAAAATAGCGTTTATGATTAATTAACCATAAACGCCACTTCACTACTTTTCAATTTTATGAGCTACAGCATTTTTACTAAATCTTAATCTAGTTCTATCTGGTCCTGACTCTAAAACTAAATTTTCTTCATCTAAAGAAATAATACTTCCTATTATTCCACCCTTAGTAATTATTTGATCATTAACTTTAAGCTCTGATAACATAGCATCATACTTTTTTCTTCTTTTTCTTTCAGGTAATAATATCATAGCATAGAATACACATAATATTAATATCATTGGTAAAAATTGTATAAATGTTTGCATTTAATACGCCTACCTTCTCTTACTTATATTGAATATTTATATTCATTGTAAAGTAGTTTACATTATTTATTATATAGTTGTCAATACTATGCTTTTCCATTCCACTCTTCAAGCTTCTTAGCTTTAAATTCTGCGAAATATCCACCATCTATAGCATCTCTTATATCTTCCATTAACTTATTATAGAAATAAAGGTTATGTAACACACATAATCTCATAGCTAGCATTTCCTTAGCTTTAAATAAGTGTCTAATATAAGCTCTTGTATAGTGTTTACAAGCAGGACATTGACATCCTTCATCTATTGGCTTAGAATCTAATTCAAATTTAGAATTCATAAGATTTATTTTTCCATCCTTAGTAAATACTTGACCATGTCTACCATTTCTAGCTGGTAATACGCAGTCAAAGAAATCTACTCCTCTTTCAACAGCTTCTAATATATTAGTTGGTGTTCCAACACCCATTAAATATATAGGCTTATCTTCTGGTAAATGAGGAACAACTGCATCTATAACTCTATACATATCCTCATGACTTTCTCCAACAGCTAATCCACCTATAGCATAACCATCTAAGTCCATCTTAGTTATAGTCTTTGCATGCTCTATTCTTATATCTTCATAAGTTCCACCTTGATTAATACCAAATAACATTTGTTCTTTATTTATAGTTTCAGGTAATGAATTTAATCTATCCATTTCCTTTTTACATCTTTCAAGCCATCTTGTAGTTCTTGCTACTGAGTTTAAAACATATTCTCTTGTAGATGGATTTGGAATACATTCATCAAAGGCCATAGCTATTGTTGATGCTAAATTACTTTGAATTTGCATTGATTCTTCTGGACCCATAAATATTCTTTTTCCATCAATATGTGAGTTAAAATAAACTCCTTCTTCTTTAATCTTTCTTATCCCTGCAAGAGAAAATACTTGGAATCCGCCTGAATCTGTTAGAATTGGTCTGTCCCAATTCATAAATTGATGTAATCCTCCCATTTTAGCAACAACCTTATCTGAAGGTCTTAAATGTAAGTGATATGTATTTGATAATTCAACTTGACACCCTATTTCTTTTAAATCCATTGATGAAACTGCACCTTTAATAGCTGCAAGAGTTCCAACATTCATAAATACTGGTGTTTGTATAGTTCCATGAGGAGTTACAAATTCCCCTCTTCTAGCTTTTCCATCTTTTTTAAGTAAAGTATATCTTTTTGACAAGCTTTTTTCACTCCTTAATTATTTTATAAACATTGCATCTCCGAAGGAGAAGAATCTATATTTTTCTTTTACAGCTTCATTGTAAGCTGCCAGTACATGTTCTCTTCCTGCTAATGTTGAAACAAGCATTATAAGAGTTGATTCTGGTAAATGGAAGTTAGTAATTAAATTATTTACTACTTTAAACTTGTACCCTGGATAAATAAATATATTTGTCCATCCGCTTTGAGCTTTTACAAATCCATTTTCATCTCCGATAGTTTCTAATGTTCTAGTGGATGTAGTTCCAACAGAAATTACTCTGTTGCCTCTCTTCTTAGTTTCATTAATAATATTTGCATTTTCTTCAGTTAAAATGTAAAACTCAGAATGCATATCATGATCTTCTATAGTTTCTGCCTTTACTGGTCTAAAAGTTCCTAACCCCACATGTAAAGTTACATATGCTATGTTTATACCTTTATCCTTAATTTTTTGTAATAACTCTTTTGTAAAATGTAATCCTGCTGTTGGAGCTGCAGCTGAACCTTCTTCCTTTGAATAAACAGTTTGATATCTTTCCCTATCTTCTAATCTTTCATGAATATATGGTGGAAGCGGCATTTCTCCAAGAGAATCTAGTACTTGTTCAAAAATTCCATCATAAGTGAATTCAATAATTCTATTACCGTCTTCTAAAACTTCAACAACTTCTGCTATAAGTTTTCCTTCACCGAAAGTAAATCTTCTACCTGGCTTTGCACTTTTTCCTGGCTTTGCTAAACACTCCCACTTATCTCCTTCTATTCTCTTTAATAAAAGGAATTCTATTTTACCACCTGTATTTTCCTTTTCTCCTATTAATCTAGCAGGCATAACTCTTGTATTATTCAGTACTAAAGTATCTCCTTTTTCTAGATAATCTATAATATCATAAAACCTTTTATGCTCTATTTCTCCTGTATTTCTATCTAAAACCATCAATCTTGATTGATCTCTTTTTTCAAGAGGATGTTGCGCTATAAGCTCCTCTGGTAAATAGAAATCAAAATCTGTTACCTTCATTAAAAACACTCCTATCTATAGCTATGTAATAACTTAATTCTTTAGTTTACTTAAAGTTGAAAGAAACTTTTTTGTTCTCCTTTAACTCTTCTTTTACTTATATCCCTACCAAGATGTTTATAAGCCTTTTCTGTAGCCATTCTACCTCTTGGAGTTCTCACAATATATCCACCTTGAAGTAAATAAGGTTCATATACATCCTCTAATGTTCCTAGTTCTTCTCCAATGAAATATGAAAGAGTTTCTATACCTACAGGCCCTCCACCAAAGTTATCTACTATTGCTTCTAAAATTTTATTATCAACTCTATCAAAGCCTTTATCATCTACCTCTAATAATTCAAGAGCTGCCTTAGCTTCTTTTAAACTTATTAAATTGTCTGAATAAACTTCCGAATAGTCCCTAACTCTTTTTAGTAACCTATTTGCTATTCTAGGTGTTCCTCTAGATCTCCTAGCAATTTCTATAGCTCCTTCTTCTGTTATTGTACATCCAAGAACTATTGCACTTCTAATAATTATTTCTTTTAGTTCTTCAACAGTGTAATATTCCATAGCACACATTACACCAAACCTATCTCTAAGTGGGGCTGTAAGCATACCTATTCTTGTTGTAGCCCCTATTAATGTGAATTGTGGCAAATCAATTCTTATTGATTTTGCAGCAGCTCCTTTACCTATAACTATATCCAAGGCATAATCCTCCATTGCAGGATATAGTATTTCTTCTACGCTTCTATTTAATCTGTGTATTTCATCTATAAATAGAACATCATTTTCCTTTAAAGAAGTCAAAATAGCTGCTAAATCTCCTGCTCTTTCTATAGCTGGCCCTGAAGTTATCTTCAAATCCCCCATCATTTCCTTGGAAATAATATTAGCTAAAGTTGTTTTTCCTAATCCAGGTGGTCCATATAAAAGAACATGATCCAAGGCTTCCCCTCTTTTTTGAGCTGCCTTTATAAATATATCTAACTTTCCTTTTACCTTATCTTGTCCTATATACTCACTAATCTTTTGAGGTCTTAAACTTAATTCTCCATTAGAATCTTCCTCTAATACCTTAGAAGTTATGATTCTTTCCATAATATATCAAACCTCCTATCCCATTAACACTTTTAAACATTCCTTAATTATATTTTCTACACTTTCTTCCTTATTAACTTTCTTTAAAGCTAACTCTGCTTCTTTTTCAGTATAGCCAAGAGCAAGTAAAGCTCCTAAAGCTTCATTCATTGCTTCTACATAATTATTATCTTCTATATCTTCAAAGTTTCCATTTTCATCACTTTGAGTAACCATATTTTCTTTTTTCAATTTGTCTTTAAGCTCTAAAATAATTCTACCTGCCGTCTTTTTTCCTATACCTGGAGCTCTACAAATATGTTTTTCATCTCCCATAACTATAGCATATTTCAAAGTATTCACTCTGCTTATTGATAATAAAGATAATGCTGCTTTAGCACCTACACCATTTATTGATAATAAAAGCTTGAACATTGCCAGTTCTTCTTTTGATTCAAAACCATATAAACCAATAAAATCCTCTCTTACTATTTGTTCTAAATAAAGCATTACTTCTTCACCGCTCTTTGGCATAGATGCCATAGTAGCTCCTGAAGTAAAAATTTTATATCCTATGTTATTGTTTTCTACCACTATATAATCATTATTTATTCCTATATACTTACCTTTTATATATTCGTACATTGTTTCCTCCAAATTCCTAGAACTGAAAGTATGTTCTCATTAAATCCTTATTATACTTTATCATTTAAAGTTGAATCTTTCAACTAAATATAATTTACATATAAAGGTACAATATATTTTTAATATTTTATCTCTTCTTAAATATTAAAAAGTGGCTTCACCACACTTCTATTAATTAAATACATATTAATTTTTTAACGTCTTAGCTTCTTTGATACCTTTAAACACTTTAATTGTAATAATTCCCTTTTTTAAATTTAACTTTGCTAGACGTTAAAAAAATAAAACCGAAATAGAATTTTATTATTCCTTTCAAAATTCCGTTTCGATTTTATACTAATATATCTTGATGACTTATTCATATCTACAATTATGAAACAAGCTCTGAAATTTTATCCTCAGCTTCTTCTTTTGTATTATATTTAAATTCTAATTTTTCTATCATTTCTTGATCGCTTTTAGGTAAATCTTTAACTTTCTTTCTATCAGAATATATATCTGTATGAGGGTTAGTTATAGTTAAATTACCATCACTATCACTTCTAAATATAGCCAAATAGCCATCTACATCCTTAATATAAAACTTATCTGGCTCTACACTATCTTTAGCATCTCTTTTATAAGTAAGTTCATTATCACTTGCATAGTCTAACTCATACCCTCTCTTTGATAATACTTCACTTAATTTTTCTTCTGTTATATCTCCTTCAATATTTAATTTTGTTTTTAAATTCTTTAAAGTTGTTTCATCTTCTTTTGCATCATCTTTAAACAAGGATATCTTCATACTCTCACTTAATATATTGCTTTTATCTAATGACATTACTTCCTTATTACTTTCTTCAACTTCTTTATTACTTAAATAATTATCGAATATAAAAAAACTTATTGTAAATATAATTGTTAAAATAATTACACTAATCAAAACAACTTTTTTATTCTTACTCATATCTATCACTCCCTAAATAAATTTTTGACATTTTTTCTATTTTATATACACATATCAAAAATAAAATAATAAATATTTTTATATTCTTCTACAAAATATACATATCAGTAATTTTATATTAATACGTATTAATCAATGCATTATATATTTGCCAACTAATGTATTCACTTAATTTTTACCTTATTTTCCTTTTAAAATTCAAATTGACAAAACATACATGTTGTCTTACACTTTATACAAGTGTATATACACTTAAAATTCCTAAGGAGTTGTTTATTTTGAATCTAGTTAATGAAATCAAAAAATTAAAGGAAGAAAAAAGCGCATTAATATTAGCTCACTTGTATCAACCATCAGAAATTCAAGAAATTGCCGACTTAGTAGGCGATTCTTATTTTCTTTCCAAAAAAGCCGTAGAATCATCTTCAAATCTAATTGTATTTTGTGGAGTTAAATTCATGGCTGAAAGTGCTAAAATTTTATCACCAAATAAAAAAGTTCTATTACCTGCAAGTAAGTCTACTTGTCCAATGGCAGATATGGGTATTCCCGAAAGATTATCCACATTAAAAAAAGAACATCCAAATGCTAAAGTTATTAGTTATATAAATACAAACCTGGATATTAAATCCATGTCAGATGTATGCGTCACATCATCATCTGCTCTTAAAATAATGAATAACATAAAAGAAGAAGAAATAATATTCTTACCTGATAGAAATCTTGGAAGCTATATAGCAGAGCATTTTCCAAATAAAAAATTTATACTTTATCCGGGATTCTGCCCTACTCATGAAAGAGTTGAACCTCAGGATATTTTAGAATTAAAAGAAATATATCCAACCTATAAGGTTTTAATACATCCTGAGTGTAAAAAAAGTGTTCGTGATCTAGCAGATTATGTAGGAAGTACTTCTGAACTTATAACTTATTCTCAAACTTCTGATAGTAAAGGATTTATAGTTGCTACAGAAGAAGGAGTAATTTATCAGATGAAAAAAAGAAGTCCTCATAAAGAATTTATTACCTTAAAGAACTCAATGATTTGTCCTAATATGAAAATGACCAATTTACAAAATCTTTATGACTGCCTTCTAAATGAATCTAATGAAATATCTATAAATGAAGAAATGAGATTAAAAGCTTATACAGCTTTACAAAATATGCATTTATTAGGAGATGACTAATATGATTAAAACCTGCGATGTATTAATTGCTGGAACTGGTATAGCAGGAGTATATACTGCTTTAAACCTTGATTCAAACCTTAATATAATAATGATAACTAAAGAAGGTTTAAAAGATTGTAATTCTTACCTAGCACAAGGGGGGATTTCATCTCTTTTAGACGAAAATGACGTTGATTCCTATATCAACGATACCTTAAAAGCTGGTAACTTTAAAAATACTAAGGCTGCTGTTGAAGTTTTAGTTAAAGAATCAAAAGAAAATATGAAAAGACTTCTAAATTTTAATGTTCCTTTTGATAGAAATGATGACGGTTCACTAAACTACACAAGAGAAGGTGGACATAGTACCTTTAGAATCGCTCACATAAAGGATGAAACAGGAAAATATATAATGGAAGCTCTATATAAAGAATTAAAATCCAGAAGTAACATTAAAGTTTATGAAAAATGTAAACTTATAGATATTATTAAGAAAGACAACAAATGTTTAGGTGGAATTTGTAGTATTAATGACGAAACTATTCAAATTCATTCCAAAGCTACCATTTTAGCTACAGGTGGTCTTGGGGGGCTATTTACATCTACTACAAACTTTCCTTCTCTTACTGGTGATGGAATTTCTATAGCTTTAAAAAATGATATAAAAATCAAGGATATTAATTATCTTCAACTTCATCCAACTGTTCTATATGAAAAAGAATGTAACGGAAAAAGACTTTTACTTTCTGAATCATTAAGAGGTGAAGGAGGTATTATCAGAAATTTAGACAAATCCGAATTTGTAGATTCCTTAAAACCTCGTGATGTAGTCTCTAAAGCAATACTCAACGAAATTTCTAAACATCCTGATATTCCTTATGTATATCTTGATTTAACTCATTTGGGAAAAGAATTTTTAATTAAAAGATTCCCATTCTTATATAATGAATGTTTAAAAAGAGGTTATAAAATGGAAAAAGATATGCTTCCTATAGCACCAGCTCACCATTATGCTATGGGAGGAATTAAGGTTGATCTTAACGGAGAAACATCTTTATTAAACTTATATGCTCTAGGAGAGACAGCTTGTACTGGTGTTCATGGAAATAATAGATTAGCCAGTAATTCTCTATTAGAAGGTGTTGTATTTGGATTTAGATGTGCTAAAAAACTAAATAATGAACTTTATAATAATGTTGATATTTATCCTGATAAAAAAGATTTAATTTATTTTCTAAAAGAAAGAGTGGACGAAAATTATGCTAAATTATTTAATTATTGATGATTTAATAACCAGGGCACTTCAAGAAGATATGCCCTTTGGAGATATAACTACTAATGCTACAATAAGCGAAACAAGCTCTTCTAAAGCCTCTGTAATTGTGAAAGAAGATGGTGTAATTTGTGGTATACCAGTATTTAAAAGAGTTTATAAATTAGTTGGAGATGTAGAAGTTAACTTTAATGCAAAAGATGGCGATTTTGTCAAGAAAGGTACTGTAATAGGCAATGTATCTGGAAATACAAGAAATATTCTAACCGGCGAAAGAATAGCGCTTAACTTAATGCAAAGAATGAGTGGTATCGCAACAACTACTTACAGATATGCTAAAGAATTAGAAGGTCTTAAAGCTCAAGTAGTTGATACTAGAAAAACCACTCCACTATACAGACACTTAGATAAGTATTCAGTTCGTTGCGGTGGAGGATCTAACCATAGATTATCTCTTTCTGATTCAGTTCTAATAAAAGATAATCATATAGCAGCTGCAGGAGGAATAAAAAACGCTGTAGCCCTTGCTAAAAATAATTCATCCTTCACTACTAAAATAGAAGTTGAAACCGAAACTAAAGAAGAAGTTTTAGAAGCCATTGAAGCTGAAGCAGATATTATTATGCTTGATAATATGACACCTGAAAAAGCTAAGGAAATGGTAAAATTGATTGATGGAAAAGCTATCACAGAATGTTCTGGAAATATCACATTAGAAACTATAAAAAGCTATGGAGAGACCGGCGTAGACTTTATATCTTGTGGTGCATTAACCCATTCATTTAAGGTATTGGATATATCACTAAAAAATCTCATTAATGTTGATTAGTTTTATATAAATATAAAAGGGAGTGTCGCATTAGCAATTTAAAAAATTGCTAATGGCACTTCCTTTTTGGATAAATATAGCTATTTGGAGTTACTAAAAAACTTTGATCTAAAATTTAACGCACTTTAATAAAGGTTCGTAAAAATATAATTTTTT
>SVCL01000119.1 GCA_015058405.1 Clostridium sp. | reverse complement strand
GGTGAATCTTATAGAATGAAAGAAACAAAACAATGGTTAAAAGAGAGTGAAAAGCAAACTTGCTAAATTCCATTTTTACCATATGCTGATGGCTGACTTTTTAATGCTTTTTTGGTTCCAAGTTGATGTATAAAATACAATTGGCAAATCAACTCCTTGTTCTTTATTTAACCGACTTCCACCATGTTAGGAGTTGAATTTGCGACCAATTGACATATTTTATCTATAGTATAAGTTTAAAAATAATTAGGTTATATCACACTATCAAATGTATCGCTGTACTTTTATTACGTACAAATGTCGTTTTAAGATTTGCAATTATCAAATCCCCCTTTTTTCGACTAACGCCTTTTATTTTTTTAGTTTGATATTTCTCCCTATTACCCCCCTTAGCATTATCATGTTAAGAGTATATTCATGATACGCTTAGTATTGTTTTGCAATACGTGACTATTATAACATTTCTTTCCAAAATTTCCAATAACGTTATTGGGGAATCTTTAATAATACTCCCCTTTCTGAGATAGTTTTCAGAATTTATTCTATAACATATTATTTATCCTGCTATCACCCATTTTTTATCTAAATTGTAAAATTGTTATCTATAACTAACAAAAGTTATAGATTACGCTACTACTATATAGTACTTTTTAATATCTCAACATACTTTTTTAATGTATTTCTTGATATGCTATGTTTCTTCATCAAGTCTACTTGCTTAATGCTCCTGTCGTTGATATATAATTTAATATCTTCTCTTAATTCATCACTCATCTTATCAAGTGTTCCTTGCTTTCTTCCACTCTTCTTTTCACTAGCTTGTATTCCTTGTCTAACTCTTTGAATGAATATTTCTCTTTCCTTCTGTACTCTATCTAGTTCAACAATAAGTAATAGTTTAATAGTTCCTTCTAATGCAGTCTTAGTCACTAACTCTTGGCTATTAGCAATATTAGTTAAGTTCTTAATGTAGTCAGTTGATATAGTTGGATTGTCAATGAAGATTAAATTAACGCCCTTATTCATTAAATCCATGTACTTCTCATAACCTTCATTAGCTTGTCTTGTAAACCTTGATACATCTTTGAATATTATTGTATCTCCATTCTTAACTATGCTCTCTAACTTCTTCCATTGTGGTCTATTGAAGTCCTTACCACTACAATCGTCATTGAATTCTAGTAATATATCCATTTGCATATCTTCTGCATACTTCTTGATTGATTTATCCTGTCTTTTAAAACTTTGCTTATCTGTACTTTCCTTAGTTGATATTCTTTGATAACTATATATGTTTCCCATTTCTCATTACTCCTTTATTTGTGTCAATTTAACGTACGTTTATTTGATACTCTTATTATAGTGTTATTTAAACTATATATCAATATATTTTGACACTTTCATTAAAAACATTTTGCTATATAGTTATTCTGACACTTTTATATATAGTTTTGGCTGCCACCAATAATTTCTCACTCGCTTCTACAAATCATCAATGCTCTTTATCATATTCAGCTTTTCGTCTTCTACAATATTTCTCATCACCAGATGTAATATATAGTCAATAGTCACTCATACTTAAACCTTTCTTAGTTGCTAACACCATGTTTACTATATATAAAGTTGTGTCCAGTGTGGACATTATTAAAAGTTGTACACCTTGTACAAACATTGTTCACCTTAACACCTAAAGCTTTTAATTCTCTTTCTTGTCTAGTTATATCTTTTTTAGTATCATTTGTTGAAATTCTAGCATACCCATATGTTGTCATAAGCAATTCCACCTCTCATGCATTTCATTGAATAAATAATAGCCTCATTATATTCATATGTGTGAATGTAAAGTTAAGCAAATATTTTTCTTTACATGAGTTCATAACAATTTCCATGTCGTCACCATGTCGAGAAATTATTATTATTCCTTGCAAATTTGATTTTAGGTATTATTTACCAAAAATTTTATATGCAATATTAATAATTTTTTACACTGTATTTTTTCAATTTCCATGTCGAAAATAAAAGAGTTTAATTTTATAAACATGTGCTTATTTTGAACAAAAAAGAGATACATTTCTATTTGTATCTCCAGCTCACTATTTTAATAACTTAATTTTAATAACTTAATTTTTATATACATTCAATTAATGCCCTATACTTATTAATCATTTCCTTTATCTCTTCAATACTAAACCTTAATATTGGTTCTCCTTTATATCTATTACGTATATAACTTATATCATCAAAATAATCCATATATTTAATATCCATTCCTGTAGTCGAAACATATGATAATAAATTCAAACAATCTAACAACTCCACTGCTACATTATATTCCTTTTCCGTTATCTTATCATCAAATAATAGCATATCCCAATACTCCTGTTCTTGTTGCTTATAATACCTTGAATTAGGTTTATTATTCTTAAGGTATTTGACAGTTCTTTCTCTCCAAGTTCTTTCTAAAACTTCTTTTACTAATTCATTATCTATATGTAACATTGCGAATTTATTAAATTCTTCAAGCTTTAAACTATTAAAATATGCTTCTAATTTTTCCACACTATCATACTGAATACAAAATTTTTCTTTAGCTATTTTATATAAATATAAATAGTTACCCTTTTCTTTAATGTAATCCTGCATATCCTCAAAAGTGAATGTAGATAATATTTTTTCTTCCTCCTTAGCTTCCTTCTCTTTTTCTTCAAAAAATTTATTGTCCTCCATTCTTTTAATATAATAATCATAATGTTCAGTAATACCTTCATATATTACTATCACTTTGTCACACGTAGTTATTTCTAAGTTTCTATCAATCTTTTGTTTATCTATTAAATTTCTATAAGCATGTCCACATAAGGTATTATAAAATACTAGCCTTTTTAGTTCTTCCCTATTTGCTTTATAATATTCAAAACCACTATATAAATAATATATATCTTCATACAGCAATATATATTCTACATAAGTTATTAATCTAAAATCAGCTTGTTTGGGGTCATTTATAATAATTTCTTTCATTTCTATTCTCCTTATTTATAAGTTTTCTAACGATTCTATTACATCATAGTCTTCATTATCTAAATATATTTCATCTTTATCTACATATGTTTCCTCTTCATCTTCAGAGTATGAAATTACTAAATAGCTTATTTCCCCCTTATCTTCAGATCTTATATCACTTGAAACTTCTTCAATCGCACAACTTTCATAATCACATAAACTTCTTACCATCTTTTCTGCATTTTCTATATAATCATCTTCCAATTGAACAATACAATAGTAAAACTTTTTACCTCTTTCTTTTAATTTCTCTTGATAATGCTTATCATTAATTCTTTCTTTTAGTTCAATTATCTTTTTCATTCTATGATTAATAAATTTATTTGCTGCATCCTTTTTGAATTCTTCTAAGAACACATACTCGAACTGTGCTAAATAATACTCAACTGCTATTCTATTCAAAACAATTTTCACTATTGTAAAAAAATTAAAAATTCCATAATTATCACTAACATACGATTTAACATTCTTATAATATTTTTGTATTAAACTTCTATCATACTTATTATAAATATCTACAACACTCTTATAACCCATTTCATTTGCAACTACTTTTTTTGCTAAATTAATCTCTTCAACTTCACCTAGATATGCACGTCTAATTTCACTCACTTCATTCTTTAGATTCTCTTCAAAGATTTCCTCTTCTAAATATTTACCATCATCATCATATTTTTTCACTACTTCAATTTCCATTACTTCACTTATTTCAGCAAGTCCACACTTTTCTATATCTTCTAATATTCTTTTTATTGCTTCATATTGAGCTCTTTCAATTCTAGGAAATAAATATGTATATACATTAAATGGTACACCTATAGCTTCACAATAATAATTAGGTGTTAATCGTGCAATTTTATGATTGTTCCCATTTCTCAATCCTGCATCACATAATAAATTATGCTTTGGCAATTCTATAATAATATGTTTTTCATCTTCAACTGTACAATAAGGATAGCCATTATTAGCTTTAGACAACAAACTAAATAGTAATGCTCTTTTTGCTTCTTCCCCATAAATATTAGTATTGTTAGTTTTTCCTCTTTTATCTTTAATTAATTCCTTAACTTCATCTGTAACACCATTAAACTCTTTAACAAGATAATTACCTCTTTTCACCTCTTCAAGCTTCCAAAGGCTTTTTATTATATTCATTTGCTTTTTTCTTGTATTTCCACCTGTATTCTTTATATTCAATTCCTTGGCTAACATTTCATAATTATATATTTCACCTATCTTTATATGTCCTGCATTGTTGACTATTAAATCATATTCATTAACTTTATCTTTAGATACACTCATACTTAATTAACCACTTATTTCATGAACACTCTTAACTGTATAATATACTTAGTTATCTAATTATACAGCTATAAAAGTTCACGAAACTTCCTTTCGTACATTATATATTTTTTCTTACTTTTTACTCTTCAGCTCATAAATCTGAAATAATTCTCTAAAAAGTTATTAGTATGTTATCGGACATCTCAAACAAATATTTATAATTAATATTAACTTTAATTAAAATACAAATAGGAAATTTCGAAATTGCTTGTAATAAAAAACAACATTTTCATATTTATAACACAATTTACTACAGAAAAAAGAGCCTCAGCTTGTATAGCTTTAGCTCTAAAAATACTTATTTATTATTTTTGTATAAATCCACTAACAGTACTATATTAGTAGCTGCCAAATTTATTGCATATGTCACAAATTGTTCAGGCACATAAACAACTTCATCACCTTGTCCATGTCCAGCTTTTTTATTTCGTAAAGTAGGTAATCCTGAGTTTAATGACGTCTTTAGTCCTGTTAATACTTTATCTAATCCTTGAAAATGATTTTTTAATGACATTGGAATAAATTCGTTTTCACATAATATTTCTATTAACTTATTAGCTGTATCTTTATTCTTATTATATGTATATTGCATCTCCTCACAAACTGTCTTCATAGCACTTTCAAAAGCTTTTCCTGCATAAAGAATAGAGTTTTTATACTCTTTCTTCCTATAATACTCATGAGCTTTTAGGAACTCATCATTAGCTCCACTAAATTTTTCTTCATATAACAAATTAATTGCAGGTTTAATCACTTCACTATGAATAAGTTTCCTGTCTATTCTAATAATTTGATTTCCAACAAACTCATACCCCACATTATTTTCTCTAAATCTATAATTTATTTCATTTATAATCTGTTCTGGAAATTCAACTTTTCCTGTAACCCTATCATTTATAACTATATGGTTTTCTTTTATAAATACAATAGCTAACTCAATTATATCTAAAACTTCCTCAATATTTTCATGTTGTAATAAATAATCCAAGCATTCTTCTTCAGCACAAGTATAATCATCATCACCTAATTGAAATAGCCCCATTTCTTTGCACATAATACATTTTATTTCATCCCATATGCTGTCATATTTGAACCTTAAAATTGCACTAGATAGTATATGAGCTATCTGTACTCTCAATTTTTTCGGTAATTCATCATATTGATAAATGTCATTTACCTCTCCTTTTTCCTTTTTCATTCTCTTAGAATATAATTCATATATCATCTAACTCCCCCCTTACTGCCAATATTATACCATAAACTAACAAATGCTTTTTATTAATCTTCTGGTTGAGCTTGGACACGTTTCTAATAGACATAGCTTACCCTGTATTTCTACAAGGTAAAACATTTCATCTTCTGTATATCACTATTGTATCTCTTGTTTGACTTTCTGACTTGCTAACTACTGCTTTAACACTTACAATCTGCCCATAAGCAACACAGTAGCCCCTAACACTCTTGTGTTCAGACTTCCACCCCTAGTAATTTATATAGCAGACACTAGAACCTGCTTAAAGCAATAGGCAAAGTCAGTTTACCTACTCCTGCTGTATCTTCTGCATTGGCTACAGCTCACCTACTAGATATATTTATAGTAGTTCTAGTTGCTAAGACTACTAACCTTCCCCTAAAAAAGGGTATAGGAAATAAAGCCTTGCATTTTCCTCTTTTTTGAAATACAATTAAGTTGCGATTTTATTTAGTATCTCTTTTGAAGAGGTGCAAAGTTTTATAAAACAATATTTAGTTTTAGTAGTTACCACCTTAGCGTGGTAGCTATTTTTTATTTCAGCTTAATAAAGTTACTATTAAACTCCTGTAGAATATTATAGTTATCTACTTCTGCCTTAATATCTGAAATCAGCACATTTAAATAATTCTGTGTTATCTGTAATGAACTATGTCCAAGTATCTTTTGAAGAACTGCTATACTATTTCCTCCTAAAACCCACTTCTTTGCAAAAGTATGTCTGAGCTTATGAATAGATGTTGTTTCTACGCCTCTCTTCCGATTGTAAGAAGCTATAGCCTGTATGGTACTGCTCTTGTTTAATGGTTTTCCATAGCAATTACAAAATAGCCTATCTTCTAAATCTCCATACTGGCGATATTTTAGATATTCTTTTAAAATACTCATTATCTGTTTATTCAAAGGAATGATTAATGACTTCCTATTCTTTGTATGCATTATATTAACAACTTCATCATCAAAGTTAATATCCTTAACCCTTATATTAATTAAGCTGCTAAGCCTTATGCCAGTGGATAAGAACATTGCCACCATAACATAATTTCTATACTCAACAAAACTGCACTTGTTGATATTAGGTTTCTTTAAAAGCTTTTCTAATTCTTCATCTGTATAAGTTGCTATTGGCTGTTTATCTACCTTAGGAAGTTCCATCTTAAATGGCTTACAATATTCCTGCCTTATGTAGAAATTAATAATAGTCTTTAAATCTCTTGCATATGTAAATAATGTCTGTGAGCTGATTTCTTTATTTTTTCTAACATTAACAATAAAAGAATCAAATGCAGACTTATCAATATGTGCAATCTCTATATTTTCATCAATATACTTTATTAACTGTATATAGCTTTGTTCATAATGATTTATTGTTCCTTCCCTTAAGCCTCTTGCTTTGCAGTTGAATAAGAAATCTTCAAAACCTTCTTTAAATATTTTACCTTTATCCATCTTCATTCTTATCCTTTTCACTCCATCACCTCCAGTGTACTTCGTACAGTTAAATTCGCCTTATGCGAGTGAAATTGCCTGTGGCAGTAAAATTTATCTGCGATAAGTTAAATATTACTTCCTAATGTTGAAGGATGAAATTCCTTAGAATTTCTAAAAATATATTTCTTACTAACGACCTAGGGAGTTAGTTTCCTTCTACTAATTCGCAGAATTAATTTAGCTTGCAGTGCAAAGCCCCCTGCAAATTTCACTATTCCTTTAGGAATAATTTCACTCAAAGTTTATCTTTGAATTTCACTGTTCCTCTTTTGAGGAACAAAAAAAAGACAGCTCCCATCATAATCAATAGATTTTACTCTATTTTCATATGATGAGAACTGTCCTTATATAAGAACTTCTATTCTCTTAAAATGCTCTAAGCCTTTTAAATAGACTATTTGTTCATTCCTTCTTCAACAGCAACTGCAACAGCAACTGTGCATCCTACCATTGGGTTGTTACCCATTCCGATAAGACCCATCATTTCAACGTGAGCAGGAACTGATGATGATCCAGCGAATTGTGCATCTGAGTGCATTCTTCCCATAGTATCAGTCATACCGTAAGAAGCTGGACCTGCTGCCATGTTATCTGGGTGAAGAGTTCTTCCTGTACCACCACCTGATGCTACTGAGAAGTATTTCTTACCTTGTT
>SVCL01000118.1 GCA_015058405.1 Clostridium sp. | reverse complement strand
ATATTCATTTATATATTTTTCCCAAGTAGTATTATCTAATTTTTGATACATGAGTAACCTCCAGATAAAATTAATATTTCTATAAAATTTTATCAATAGAATACTCCTAAAATCTAGGTGCCAAATTCTTTACGCTTACACACAAAAAAACAGACAACTATATTTAAATTGTCTGTTTTTTTATTTATAAATTATATTATTTTTTTACACCATAACCATGTTGAAAAATTACCAACATCAATAAAACCAATTTTCCTATAAAGAAATTTAGCAGGAATATTATTATCATCTACACGTATATATAATTCTTTAACTCCTCTTTTTCTCGCTAATTCAATAAGTTTAATAAGAAGAGCTTTTCCATAGCCTTTTGATCTATAGGATTCTAAAACTCCGAAATTAACTACAAAATACACACCACGAGTAAAAATAATTTGTCCATATCCCACAGGAATCTCTCCATCCTTAATGAATAAAGCCAATCCCTCTACGTAGTATTCTTGTTTTTCATCGTAATATATATCTTCAACAGATAAAGATACTCTATTATGATCGTTAAAAATAGCATTTTGAAGAGCACATCTTACTTTAGCATCTTTTTTACTTCTATATAAACTAAAAGCAGCTGAAGTATTGTCGTCATTAAAATATAAATTTAAATCGATTAACTTCATTAAATTAGTTAATCTTATTCTATACATTCCAAGTACCTTTAAAAGTTTCAACGTATATTCATTTTCATAACACTCATAAACTAATGAATCTCTTTTTAAAATCATTAATAAGTTTTTATTGAAGTAAGGTAAAAATTCTTCTAATATAAAAATTTCAGAAATTTTATTGGAGTCATAAATAGCAGATTCTGTCCAAATAAATCCTATATACTTATTGTCTACTTTAATTAGATGTACCATCTTTCTCAAAAAATATTTATAAATAAATGATTGATTATCATAAAACTTATAAAAATCCATAGTATATTTTGTTTTGTTTTTTGATTCTTCTACTAGCTTATTGAAAATACTAAATTTATTATTATCTAACTTTTCTATTGCTATCATACATCATCCTACCTCTTTTCAAATAGGAAAGAACTCCCTATATATAATATGGGAGTTCCTAAAACTTTAGACTAAAATATATTCATTTTAAACATCTTTCATGCTTAAGCTTATTCTCTTTTGAGCTTCATCAACAGAAAGAATTACAGCCTTTATTTCTTGACCTATAGATAATACATCTGAAGGCTTTTCTATTCTATCATGGCTTATTTTTGAGATATGAACTAAACCATCTAATCCTGGTTCTAATTCAACAAATGCACCAAAATCATTTAATCTTACTACTTTTCCAAGTACTACAGATCCTTCTGGATACTTTTCAGCAGCATTTGACCATGGTTCTGGAGTTAATTGCTTAATGCTTAATGATAACTTCTTAGTTTCTTTATCTAGTTCTATTATCTTAACATCAATTATATCTCCTGCTTTTAGCATATCTTCTGCTTTAGCAACATGTTTCCATGAAATTTGTGATAAATGTAATAAACCATCTACACCATTGATGTTTACAAATGCACCAAAGTTTGTAAATCTCTTAACTTCACCTTTAACTACATCTCCTACATTGAATGATGCCCATGCTTTTTCTTCTATTTCAGCTTGTTCTTTTTCAAGAATAACTCTTCTAGAAGCTATTATCTTAGCAGGTTTTCCTGTTGAGAATTCTATTAATTTAACTTCAAGGCTTTGACCTTTTAAAGCTTCTTTATCATTTACAAATTTAACATCTATTTGAGATGCAGGTATAAATATTCTAGCACCTTTATAGTAAGATACTAATCCTTTTTCTTTAACTTCATCAACTTTTACAGTAAATACTGTTCCTTCTTCAAATAACTTTCCTAGTTCTTCATAAACTTCTTTCTTTTCATATTCTAATCTTGAAAGAACTACATATCCATCACTATTTTGAAGTTTAATTACTTTTGCCTTAATTGTATCTCCAACTGATAACTTTTCAGCCATCTCACTTGGTTCACACATAGCTGTTAATTCTTTAAATGGAATAACACCATCAGATTTATACCCAACTAAAGAAACTAATATCTCGTCTCTAGTTTTTGAAAGAATTTCTCCTTCAACTTCATCACCAATTCTAAATCTCTTGTCCATTTCATCCATTAATTGTAGTTGATCTACATTATTTGTGTCTTGCATAATATTAATAACCTCCCTAATAATCCAATCTGGTGTAGAGGCACCAGCGGTAATGCCAATCCTATTTAAATTTTTACCATTTATGTACTCCTCTGGTAATTCAGAAGCGTTTTCAATGTGAATTGTATTTTTACAGTTAGCTTTTGCGATTTGATACAATTTTGTTGTATTAGAACTATGTTTTCCTCCTACAACAATCATAGCATCAACTCTTTTCGAAAGCTCTTCTGCACTCTTTTGTCTTTCATCTGTAGCTAAGCAAATAGTATTAAAAGTTAAGACTTCGCTTTCCTTCATACCATTTAAGTTTTCTACAGTTTTATCCCAATTTGCACCTTTTTCAGTAGTTTGTGAAACTGCACAAATCTTCTTTGGTAATTGATCAGGTAAAGTACCATCCTTTGTTATAGTTGCATCATTATTGCACCATCCATTTATTCCTACAACTTCAGGATGCTTCTCATCTCCAAGTATAACAATGTGATATCCTTCTTCTGAAAACTTAGCAACCTTTTTTTGTATATTGGTAACAAAAGGACATGTTGCATTAATAACTATTAATTCTTTATCTTCTAATAACTTAATAGTATCTTTACCAACACCATGAGATCTAATAACTATAACATCATCTTTAGCTAAAGAATCTATAGAATCTAGACTAATAGCATATATATTATTTTCCTCTAAAAACTTAACAACATCAGTATTATGAATAAGTGGTCCTAGAGTATAGATCTTTTTATTATATTGTTTTTGTATTTTTAATGCCTCTTCTACTGCACGTTGTACACCAAAGCAAAAGCCAGCATTTTTTGCTAATTCTACTTTTCTCATAATCATTTCTCCTGTGATTATTTATAGAACTCTTATTTATTTAACTTTAAAGCAATAGCCTCATTAATCTTATTAGTTACTTCAAGTATATTAAGACCTGTAGTATCTACTTCAATAGCATCATCCGCCTTTTTTAACGGATCTGTTTCTCTATGAGTATCTTTATAATCTCTTTCAATAATATCCTTTAAAATTTCATCATAAGAGCATTCTATATTTCTTCCTTTTAGTTCTTTATAACGTCTAGTAGCTCTTTCTTCTGGAGTAGCAGTTAAGAAAAATTTAAAAGGCGAATCTTTTAATACTACTGTTCCTATATCTCTACCATCCATTATAACATCAAATTCCTTTGACATATTTCTTTGAAGTTCCACTAATATCTTTCTAACTTCTGGAATGGATGCATATGCTGAAACCATAGAGCTAATTTCTGGCATTGTGATTTTGTCTTGGATGTTTTCACCATCTAAAATCAAATCATCATTTTCAAACTTCATTTTCATATCTTTTATTAAACTGCATATTTCTTCTACATTTTCTGGAGTTAATCCATTTTCACTAGCTCTTAAAGCTACTGCTCTATACATAGCTCCTGTATTTATATACATTAAATTAAATTCTTTTGCAACTAATTTTGCAATAGTACTTTTTCCTGCACCTGCAGGTCCATCTATAGCAACTGATATTTTCAAAGTGTATTTCCACCTTTCTTATTTTCGAACTCTTATTAAATTATATAATTTTTTACTATTTTCTACAAGCTTAAATATTTGACCCAGCTAAAAAACCTGTGGAAAGTGCGATTTGAACATTATATCCACCTGTAAAAGCATCTACATCAATAACTTCTCCAGCAAAGGATAAATTATGTATAATCTTTGATTTCATAGTTGAAGGATCAATTTCCTTTGTATCTACTCCACCTGCTGTTACAATTGCTTCTGCAATGCTTCTCAGCCCTTTTATTTCTAATTGTAAATCCTTAATAATATTAACTAGTCTTTTTCTTTCTTCTCTAGTTATTTCATTTACCTTTTTATCTTCTGGTATCTCTGAAAATCTTATTATTAAAGGAATTAATTTTTTAGGTAATAACTCATCTAATGAATTCTTAAAATCCTTATTTATAAATTTATGAAAATCTTTTTGAACTCTTTTATCTAATTCTGCTTGAGATAAAGCTGGCTTTAAATCAATAGATAAAGTATAATTGTGCCCTTCTTGCACAAATCTACTTCCACTTAATATTAAAGGCCCTGATACTCCAAAATGGGTAAATATCATTTCACCTTGATTATCATATACTGTTTTCTTACCCTCTTTAATTTTAACATTAACATTCTTTAAAGATAATCCCATAACTTCTTTAACCCAAAGATCTTTAACTTCTATAGGTACTAAAGATTGCTTTAAATCTATAACTTTATGTCCCATCTTTTTAGCAAACTTTTGTCCTTCGCCACGAGAACCTGTTAATGGATAAGAAGCACCACCCGTACAAATAATAAAGTGATCTCCTTTAATTCTTTCAGAATCATTAACTACTACTTCTGTAATTTTATTATCTTTAGTAATTATATCAGTAACCTTATGGTTTAATAATATTTTTACATTTGCTTTACTTAAGCCATTAGATAAACCTCTAATTATATCTGATGACTTATCAGATTCAGGAAAAACTCTCCCTCCTCTTTCAACTTTTAGTTTTATCCCCTCTTGGGCAAAAAAATTCATAGTATCTTCATTAGTGTATGTATAAAGTGAACTATATAAAAAATGAGGATTACCAGGTATATAATCAAAAAATTCTGATATATCCTTAGCATTAGTTACATTACAGCGTCCTTTACCTGTAATAAATAACTTCTTCCCTATTCTTTCATTACCGTCTAAAAGGATAACTTCATGTTCTTTCCCTGCTGTCATAGCAGCCATCATACCAGCTGGCCCAGCACCAATAACAATAACTTTACTCATATGAAAGCGTCTAGCCACTAAAAAACTTAGCAGCATCTCCTTTCTTAATTTTTTATATTAATCTTAATTATTTTACTATAGATATAAAGAAAATGTAAGATTAAGTTTTAACAAAATATATAGAAAAATACTATATCTTAAATAGACATAGTATTTTATCACCTATTTTAAAGTAAGTTTTAAAAACTCCTCTTCTGTTATAATTTCTATAGGTTGACCACCTTTTATAAGAGATTCTGCTTTTCTTAATTTTGTACTTTTAAAGCAATCATCTATTTTATTTCTATTTTTTATACCAGTAACTAAAACTTCTGTCTTTTTAGTCACCGAACTCCCAACAGTTCCCCCTAATTTATAAACTAGAGATGAAGCCTCATATCGTTTCATTGAGTTTAGAGGTCCTGTAAACACAACTACCTTATCTCTAAAATAATCTGTATCTTCATTTAATTCTTTAACAAAAGATAAAGCTTCTCTCTTAGTTACTTTTCCTCTTCCTTTAATTAAAGATGAACAAGGCTCATATCCTCCTGGATAAACTTCACCAAGCTTTATACCACCTTTTAAATTTAAAGTTAATAAATCATCTATCTTAAGCTTCTTACATATATATAACATTATCTTAGCACAAGCTGTGGAATCTTCTAAAGCATGATGATGTTTAAACTCATGTCCAACAAATTTTGCTAAAGTATTTAATTTATGATTTTCCACATTATCAATATGATTTTTACTTAATATAACTGTACAAGCATACTTTAAATACGGAAATTCAATATTATAGTATTCTAATAAACTCCTAAGAACACTTAAATCAAAAGAAGCATTATGTGCAATTACAAGTTCTCCTTCAAGATAAGGTTTTATTTCGCTCCAAAGTTCACCAAAATTTTTTTCATTTTCAACATCCTTTGGAAAAATCCCATGTATCCATGTATTTTGAGGAAGGAATCTCATTTCAGGTGGTTTTATCAACCAATATTTTTCATCAACTATTTTATTATCAACAACCTTTGTTAACCCTATTGAACAAGCACTATTTCTTTTTTCATTTGCTGTTTCAAAATCTATAGCTACAAAATTCATCACTATCATTCCTTATATAAATTTAACATTAATACAATAGCACGGGTAATAATATTTCACAAGAATAACTTTAAAATTTTTTTAATAGATTACATAAACTTTTCACAATCCTAATAGGATTATTTGATACAGTCAATTCAGTACTTAGCATTAATCCATCCACCTTATTTAAAAAATATCTATAAATATCATTTACTTCAGCAATAGATGGAATCTCTGACTTTGACATAGAATCTAAAACATATGTTCCAATTATAAGAGGTTTACTATCTCTTTTCATTTTGCTGATTATTTTATTTTCTATAGATGGTATCTTAGATATAGGTACTTCTCCTTTTAAGTCACCTCGTCCTAGCATAATGCCATCACATTCCTCTAATATATTATTAAAATTTAAAATAGCTTCTTTACATTCAATCTTAGCCCATAATTTAATATTATCTGTATTTGTATTTAAAGATTGCAAATATTTTTTTAATTCCACCATATTATTAGAAGAGGTAACATAAGATAAACATATAACATCCACACCTTTTTCAATACCAAATTTAATATCTTCTTTATCTTTATTGGTAAGTTTCAAATCACTTCTTATTAAACCAGGTGCATTTATTCCCTTTTCTCCTCTTATTATCCCCCCACTTTCTGTTAATGTTAAAATATAGTTATTAGTTTTTTTTATAACCTGGAATCTCATTGTGGCATCTTTCATAAATATGTACTTAACATATTTAAAGTCAGCTAAGTTTCCTTCGTAAAATATAGGTATTATTTTATAATTAAGCTTTGGATTATCTAGTAAGCTTTGAAACCTATTTTCTAAACAAAATATAGCTTTCTCACCTTTATAAATTTTCTTTTCCTTACCAAAGCTCTTAGATACTCTTATTTTATTACCTTGTAAATCTTGAATAATCGATACATTCGAATAATTATTCTTTATCCCTTCTATTAAGTATCCAAACTTTTCATAATCAACATGTGAAAAATTAAATCTTGCCATAGTCATGCCTGCTTCATAGTAATCTTTAATATGATTCAAGGTATGTATCTTAGGCCCAATAGAACAAATTATGTCCATAGATATTTTCTCCACTTACTATTTATATTTTATAATTATGAAAAATTTATTACTCTTATGTTAGTAAATAATAAGCTTGTATGGTATTATATATACGCTTAATAAATAACTGAAAGGTAGAATTATAATGAATTTTAATGAATTAGGTATTTCAAGTGATATAGTAAATATACTAAATAAAAACGGTATAAAGGTTCCTACTGCAATACAAGAGCAATGTATTGGAACAATAAAATCAGGTAAAGATGTTATAGCTGAAGCTGATACAGGTACTGGAAAAACTTTAGGTTTCTTGCTTCCTATAATTGAAAACATAAATATTTCTTCTAAGGATACACAATGTTTAATTCTAACTCCTACTAGAGAATTAGCTATTCAAATAGCAAAGGAATCTGAAAAATTAAAAGAAGCTAAAAATATAAACATATTAGCAGCTTATGGCGGAAAAGATATAGGCTCACAATTAAAGAAACTAAAAAATAATATTCATTTAATAATTGCCACACCAGGCAGACTTTTAGACCACTTAAAAAGAGGAAGTATTAATCTTTCTAAACTTAAAACATTTGTTTTAGACGAAGCGGATCAAATGCTTTTAATGGGCTTTAAAAATGAAGTTGAAGATATAAAGAAATACTGCTCTAAAAAGCACCAAACTCTATGTTTTTCTGCCACTATGGATTCTGCAGTAAAAAAACTAGCTTATAGATATATGAAAGATCCATCAGTTATATCAGTAAAAACAGATAATAGACCTTTAGATAATATTATTCAAGAAGTTGTTGAAACCACTGATAGATGGAAACAAGATTCCCTTATAAAAGTTTTAAATTCTGATAATCCTTTTATGGCTGTTATATTCTGCAGAACTAAGAGAAGAGCTGACAACTTAGAAATGGGTCTTTCCCAAGCAGGATTTAATTGTGCTAAAATACATAGTGACGTTCCTCAAAACAAGCGTGAAAGAATAATGAAAAATTTTAGAGAAGCTAAAATACAATATCTTATAGCTACTGATGTTGCTGCAAGAGGTATTGATGTAGCAGGAGTTACACATATTTATAATTATGATATACCTGAAACTTGTGAAAGTTATATACATCGTATAGGCAGAACTGGAAGAGCAGGTGAAAAAGGATATACATGCTTATTTATAGATCCAAAGAACTTAAATATGCTTAAAGAAATAGAAAATTCCATTGGAATGGTACTAAAAAGAAGAGAATTACAATAAAAATTCATGCAAAAAATGAGTCAACATTTAAGTTGACTCATTTTTTAATTTTAAATAGAGGGAGTAAGAAAATCTTTCACCAATTTTACTTTTTGATAATTTATCATTTTTTGCCTGTTTTTTTAACATTTTATCAAATTTTAATTTATACATACTTTTAATTTCAACTCTTGAATTTTTTCTATTTTCGTACGCATCGTTTTGTTTTAAATTTTGTTTTTTACCACAACCATTCTGTTCCTTTTTTTGTATATTTACATTTTTTTCAATGTAAACTTATGAAAATAGAGGGAGAGAGATTTTATGCAAAAAATAATAGGCGAATAATATTGTCCCCCTATTACTAATAATAAATATTTAATTATAACAATTTATATTGCTCTTCAGAAATTATAATTTTATCAAGTTCAATTTTGCTAGGTAAAGTTGTTAGTGGAAATTCAGCTAGCCATAGATTATTATTGATAAGTCTATCAGTAACAATAGCTGTTCCAGCATTAACTTCAGAAACTTCTTCTAAATCCTTATAAGGTGTTAAAACCACTATTCTTCTACAAGGTTTATCTTCCTCTCCATATATATTAAAAAAACTATTATAATTATCAAATGGAGCTGTACTAACAACAACTTTCAAATACATTTCCTTTTCTTTTGCTACATCAATTGCTTTACGATTCATATTATATCTCCCTCTTTATGTTAAAATTAATCTGTAAATTGTAAATTTAATTGTAATCTATCACTACCAACCTTAGTTCTTTCAAAAACTTCAGTAGCATTATCTATATAAAAATTCGGATCAGGTATAGCTGTACTAAAGTGAGTCAGTAATAATTCTTTAACTTTACCTTCTTTAGCTAAGGTAGCTGCTTCCCTAAATGTCATATGTTTATTTTTAATAGCTTTATGTAAGTCTCCATCACTACCATAAGTACCTTCACATATAAATAAGTCACTATCGTTTATAAATTCTCTCATTGTTGGAAGAGGTCTTGTATCTGTAATAAAACTTAACTTAATTCCTTTTCTAGGCTCTCCCATTACCATAGACTGGGTATAAAACACACCTTCAAACTGTATCTCTTTATTTTGTTTTTGTAGTTTACTCCATAATACTTTAGGAACATTATTTTTGTGTGCTTTAGTTACATCAAATTTTGGTCTTCTTTTAAAATAAAAACTATACCCAATACAAGGCGAAGAATGATCTACTTCTATAGTAGATATACTTAAAGTGTTATTATATAAATTTATACTTTCATTAGGCGATTCTATAACTTCAACTTCATAAGGCAAATATTTAGCCACAACCATAAGTCCATCTACCGCTTCTTTAATACCTTTTGGCCCTATAATAAGAAGAGGTTCTACTCTACCACTATTACCAATAGTTCCAAGAAGCCCTGGTAAACCAATAATATGATCTCCATGTATATGAGTAATACATATAACATCAATAGTTTTAAAGCCAGTATTCGCCATTTTCATTGATACCTGAGTACCTTCTCCACAATCTATTAATATTTTTTGCCCCATGAAATTTATCAGCAAGGAAGATAGAAATCTTTCAGGTGTTGGCATTCCGCCTCCACAACCCAATAATGTTAAATCAACCATAAGTACCTCCAACCTTTTAATCAAAATTACGTGATGTTTTATTACTATAAATATACCCTTTTTACTTTAAAAATAAAAGTATATATAAAACAAAGTATTTAATCCTTAAAACTATTTACTTATTAAGGATTAAATACTTTATTTATAGATTTCTTTAATATTTGAATTTCTTCAGAAACATTTGACACTTCAATATATATATCATCAAGATATTTTTCTATTATCTTATCATTAACTGATTGTCCAATCTTATAATCTAACTTCATAAGATTAATTGCAACTTCAGATTTTTTCTTTAACTCTTTAAAATTGTCTATACTAGATAAAATTTTAAAGAGACATAAATCCTCCATGGGAACTTTTGCCTTGAACCTTGATAAAGATTCTATCTTGCCTTTTAAAAGCACTAACTTATCTAACATATAATTTAAAGTAAGTTTTGCATATTCAAAATTATTATTATTTAAATGTTCATAAATTATAGTAGATGCATTTAAAACTTCAGAACTTACTTTCATCATATCATTAAAAACAATTTCTTTATTTATATATTCAAGATACGCTTTATATTCATTTCTTCTATCTTCTAAAGTAACACTACTTCTAGCTAGGTATATATTAATCTCATGTTTATCACAAAGAATATCAACTACTTTCCTAAGTTCATCAGCACATCTATTACAAGCTTCATTTAATATATCTCTTGTTAACACAGATTCATTTACGTATAACAGTTTGAAATTTTCAAATAAAGTCACCAATGCTCCCAAGGAATTTGCAAAACAACTCTCCTCCGCCTTTTCTTCACTTGTTTCTATATATTTATTTTCATAAAACTTTTCCAAGGATTGATTTAATCTAGTAACAGTAACTTCAAGTTCGTATCTAGCAGAATTAAGATAAAAAATATCATTATTTAGTTTATGTAATGACCTTGGATATTCTCCTAATTCATTAGAATACTCTTCACTTTTCTCAAATATCTCATCTATTAAATTATCAATAATTTTAGTATTATTTTTTTCTTTAGAACCTCTTTTTAAAAATTTAAATATATTCATTTGAATCTACCCTTGTCTATAACCTATATTTCTAAAATATTGCTGTCTATTTTATTATACTATTGTATCTACATACTTCAATAAAAGTATAGATAAAAAGCTCACCTTAATAAATTTTTAAGATAAGCCTTAATTTTCATCTTCTCTTAATGATATATTATTAAGTATATTCTTTTATTATATTTATTATTTCAGTACCATATTTTTTACACTTAACTTCACCAAAACCTTTAATTTTTTCTAGTTCAGATAAAGTCTTTGGTTTATACTTAATCAAATCACTTAGTTCATCATTTTTATAAATCCAAAACGCTTTAATTCTTTCTGCTTTACTCTTATTAATGCGATATTCTTTTAAAGCTTCGTACAATCCTTCATCTTGATTTCTAATTACAGAATCTTTTAATGATTTAGTACTATTTTCAGTAGATAATTGTGTCTTTTTCTTTGCAGTTGCATTCTCATATGTAATATTATTATTTTTTTTCATGATATTTTTTAATTTATTTTCATATATATTTTTATAATCTGGTGAATAAGATTTGTTATGTTTCATTATTATCTCTGCCACTTTATACATTTCTGCTTCAAATAACTTCTTACTATCTGCTTTTTCTTTCGATATCTTAGATAATGTTTTTATAAGCTGATCATGTTTTATAATGTACTTTTTCACTTCATATGGTGCTCTTGAAGATTTTATAATTGATTTAGGATTAGTTACTACAACTATATGACAAAGCATATTTGAAGCTTTTTTTACACCATAATGTTCTAAAACTTCTTTTAATAGAGCAACATGTCTTTCATTTTGAACTATAGGACTATACATACCTTCTTCCTTATAAACGTTACCTCTTCCACTTTTGAATTGTCTAATAAATTCACCCGTATTAGTAATCTTTATATCTCCAACCATGTTTTTCGATTCAATTACTAAAATAAAATTATTAGCAATAACCAAAAAGTCAATTTGTGCAGTTTTATTATTAAATTCTATGTATATGTCATGTAGTATTAATATAGGCATTCTACTATGTTCTAATTCATATGCAATATGCCCTTCACCAATGAATCCTAACTTAAGCAACTCAACATCTTTATCTATAATCTCGGCTAATTTAGGAGGCGAACTTTTAGATAACTCGTCTAACCTCTCAAAATGTTCATTTGTGTTTTTAAATGCTTTTATATATCTTGGTCCACTTAAATTAGCAGGCTTGTCTGTAATTATTTCTTTAATCTTATCAAATATCCCCATGATTTTCCCCACCTTTTAACAACTTTATTTATATTGAAAAATATTATAATTCTTATCTTATAGTATCAAGACCTTCATTTGTATTATTCTTTAATTCCCTTCCAACAGTCAATAACATTGTAATAAAGCAAGCTAGTCCACCAACAAAATTAGATATAGGTTCTGCAATAAATACCCCCATACTTCCAAAGCCCATTTTAGGTAGTAAAATTGTAAGAGGAACCACTATAATAACTTTTCTAAATATTGAAAAGAAAATAGCCTGTTTTGATTTACCCAAAGCTACAAAAGTTGATTGTCCTGAAAATTGAAAACTCATCATAAAATATCCAAAGAAATACACTGAAAGACAAGGTACTGCAAGTTTAATAAGCTCTGGTTCATCATTAAATAATCTTATAAAAAACTCACCACGAAAATCAGCAATAAACCAAGCTATACTTGTATAAATAATACAAACTATTGTCATAAATTTTATCCCTTTAATTACTCTTTTGTTTTCTTTAGCACCATAATTAAAGCTTAATACTGGTTGTGCTCCACTAGATATTCCCCCTATAGGCATTTGAGCTATTTCTCTAATAGAATTGATAACAGTCATTACACCAATATAAATATCTCCCCCATATAAAGATAAGGTGGAATTACAAACAACTTGCACACTACTATTGGTCAAAGCCATCACAAACCCAGATAAGCCTAGAGATATTATTTCTTTTACAGTTTCTCTATCTAATTTCATACAACTAATCTTTAACTTTAAAATAGTATTTTTTCCTGTTAAAAATTTTAGTATCCATATACAAGAACAACATTGAGATATAATAGTAGCTAAAGCAGCTCCTGACACTCCCATATTAAGTACATATATAAATATAGGATCCAATATTAAGTTTATTATTGCCCCTAAAGCTACAGATAACATTCCTATTTTAGCAAAACCTTGCGCATTAATATAACTATTCATACCAAGCCCAAGCAAAACAAAAACAGTACCTACTAAATAAATAGTTAAATAATCATTTGCATATGGTAAAGTAGCATTACTGGCGCCAAACAATAGTAATACTGGCTCTTTAAACATATATCCTATAATAGTTAAAAAAATGCTTAATGAAATAAGCATAGTAAAACTGTTCCCCATTATTAATTCAGCTTTCTTTATATTCCCCTTACCTCTTTCAATAGATGATAATGGTGCTCCTCCAAGACCAACCAAATTCGCAAAAGCTAATACTATTGTAATAATAGGAAAAGTAAGACCAAGTCCTGTTAAAGCTAAAGTACCTGTTTCAGGCATTCGTCCTATAAAAATTCTATCTACAACGTTATATAATATATTAATCAATTGTGCTAAAGTCATTGGCAAAGCAAGTTTTATTATATTTTTACCAACATTACCTTTTGTGAAATCATTTTTTGTCTTCATATTTATTCACTATCCCTCCAACTCTTATTATTTTAAAAAACAGCATTTAAACCCAATTACAAGTAAATAACAATAACATTTGAACTTTATATCATTTTAGGAGCTCCACTAAAATTAAAGCTCCTAAAATATCACCAATTTTTAATTTGTTTTATTTTATCAACTACACTATTTGAAATCTTTTTATGTGTATCCTCATTAGGATGCCAATCTACACCAATTCCATCCTCATCTCTTTGCAATTCTAAAGTCATATAATATATATTACTATCATTATTTACCTCAGAATATTTATCAACAACTTCTTCAATACTTTTGCAAAGGTCTTGCCCCATAACTCCTAAAACGCATAAAATACTTGCATCTTTGTTATGTTTTCTTACATAATATAAAAACTTATAATATTCTTTTTTAAAATGTTCTATCCTATCTACTTTTCCTCTAGTAAAACTCATATCATTAGTTCCAAGATTTACAACTATAACATCTGGAGCAAATCTATTGCTATCCCAAATTTCTTGCTTTTTCAAGTTCAGCCATAAATACTCCTTTACAAGCTTTTATTTCTGGTTCTACAGTTGGATAAGCAATATATTGTTACTTTTATTATATATTAACATAATATTCATGATTTTTTAACAATAAAAATAGCAACTAATCAACTATTTGATTAATTGCTATTTTCCAAATCAATAAATTAAACTAAACAAAAAATATATTATTCAAACCAACTTTCCATAAAAGGTTGGCATGATTTCAATTTAAATTCTTTTATTTTATATCTTTGAGCTTTTAGTATTGCTAAACTATCCTCATTTAAGAACTTTTCTGCATCTTCTATAGATTTAGCTTTCATTATCATTATTATCCCCTCATTGTTTTCCTTAGGACCTGTAAAAAGTATCTTACCTTTCTTTATATTAGTATCTAAATATTTAAGATGCTTTTTCATAGCTTTATCTAATTCAACTCCACCTATTGGTATTGGATTATTAAATGTTCCCTCAACAAAAAAATATTTCACTTCCCTAACACTCCCTTAACCACTTTATTTTTATATTATTCCATATATACATTTTTTTATACCTATATTAATATTGTACTATAATAGTGCATTTTTACTCGAATAATTGTAAGCGTAAAGAATTTGGCACCTAGATTTTAGGAGTATTCTATTGATAAAATTTTATAGAAATATTAATTTTATCTGGAGGTTACTCATGTATCAAAAATTAGATAATACTACTTGGGAAAAATATATAAATGAATAT
>SVCL01000117.1 GCA_015058405.1 Clostridium sp. | reverse complement strand
TACGAAGACCCTTTTAAGGGTAGCAGGTAATCAAAGCGTAGCTTGAACGAAGTGAAAGCCAGGCGCCTTGAGGCGCTGGCCAAATACCAAAGGCTTATAGCCGCAGTGCAAGCCACCCGTTTTACGGGTGGTTATGACTATAAATTTTTGTTATAAATTATGTTATAGGAGGTTATAAATGCTTATAATACTCTTGACATATAATACTCTTTTGATAAAATGAAAATATAAATTATATAGGCACGGAGATAAAGAAGAGTAGTTTTTGTAGTATTAAAGAGAGATGATGGTGGGTGCAAGTCATTATATGAAAAAAATGAATGGAGCTTTTGAGTGCAAGTTTGAAAGATGGGCTTATGCCAAGAAGGGTGGAACCGCGGAGAAATTTCGTCCCTTTGAGGATAGGGCTTTTTTTATTTTACAAAAAATGATGGAGGTGTCTGTTATGACAGTTGAAAAGACAATGGATAAGATTGTGGCTCTTTGTAAAAGCAGAGGATTCATATTCCCAGGATCAGATATTTATGGAGGGTTAGCTAATTCATGGGATTACGGCCCATTAGGAGTAGAATTCAAAAATAATGTAAAAAAAGCATGGTGGAAAAAGTTTGTTCAAGAAAGTCCTTATAATGTAGGTGTTGATGCAGCCATCCTAATGAACAGAGAAGTATGGGTAGCATCAGGACATGTTGGTGGATTCTCAGATCCATTAATGGATTGTAAAGAATGTAATGCTAGATTCAGAGCAGATAAGTTAGTAGAAGATCATATGACTGAAAGCGGTGTAGAAGTTGCATCAGCAGATGGTTGGTCAAATGAACAATTAAAAGAATATATAGAAAAACACAATATAGTTTGTCCTAAATGTGGAGCAATGAATTATACAGATATAAGAAAGTTCAACTTAATGTTCAAAACACATGCAGGTGTTACAGAAGATTCAAAGAACGAAATATACTTAAGACCAGAAACTGCTCAAGGTATATTTGTAAACTTTAAACAAGTACAAAGAACTTCAAGAAAGAAAGTACCATTTGGTATAGCTCAAATAGGTAAGTCTTTCAGAAACGAAATTACTCCAGGTAACTTTACTTTCAGGACAAGAGAATTTGAACAAATGGAATTAGAATTCTTCTGTAAACCAGGAACAGATCTTGAATGGTTCGAATACTGGAGAGGATACTGTTGGAATTTCCTACTTAACTTAGGTGTTAATAAAGAAAACTTAAGAATGAGAGATCATGCAGCGGAAGAATTATCATTCTACTCAAAAGCTACATCAGATATAGAATACTTATTCCCATTTGGTTGGGGAGAACTTTGGGGAATAGCAGATA
Organism: Clostridium sp.; assembly: GCA_015058405.1. Taxonomy (GTDB): domain Bacteria; phylum Bacillota; class Clostridia; order Clostridiales; family Clostridiaceae; genus Clostridium. The sequence goes on along the minus strand of SVCL01000117.1, from coordinate 3,819 downwards.
GAACTGACTATGACCTAAATAAACATCAAGAACACTCAGGTCAAGATATGAGTTACTTAGATCCAACAACAAACGAAAAATATGTACCATATTGTATAGAACCATCATTAGGTGCTGATAGAGTTGCTTTAGCATTCTTAGTTGATGCTTATGATGAAGAAGATTTATCAACAGAAGATAAAAAGGATTCAAGAGTTGTTATGCACTTACATCCAGCATTGGCACCATATAAGGCAGCTGTATTACCATTATCTAAAAAGCTTTCAGAAAAGGCTTTAGAAGTATATGGTGAATTAAGCAAGAAGTTTAACCTTGAATATGATGAAGCTGGAAGCATAGGTAAGAGATATAGAAGACAAGATGAAATTGGTACTCCATTCTGTATAACTATAGATTTTGATACAATGGAAGATGAATCAGTTACTATAAGACATAGAGACAGTATGGAACAAGAAAGAGTTAAGATTTCTGAATTAGAAGCATACATTGCTAAGAGCTTAGAATTCTAAGATAATTTTATATAAAGAGGCGAAGCTTAAGGAGAGGATACTCTATAGCTTCGCTTTGATTTTAATTAGTATAATAAAAAAATGTGGATATACTAAGAAGTGCATTAATATAATATTTATTATATAAACAGTCTAAGTATAAAATGGAGGCGTAATATAATGAGAAGGGATTTTAAAGAATTTAAAGACTTTATTAAGAATAAGAAGGTAGCGGTAGTAGGAATAGGTGTATCAAATATTCCTTTGATAAAGTTTTTGGTAAAATTAGGTGCAAAGGTTACAGCTTTTGATAAGAAGGATGAAAAGGCTTTAGGAGATATAGCTGTAGAATTCAAAAATATGGGGGTAGAATTAGTTCTAGGAGAAGGATACTTAGAAAAGTTAACAGGTTTTGAAGTGGTATTTAAAACTCCTTCTATGAGGATTGATAGTGAAGCCTTAGTAAAGGTGAAAAATGAAGGTGCATACATAACTTCGGAAATGGAAGAATTCGTAAGATATTGTAAAGGTAAGATATATGCTATAACAGGTAGTGATGGAAAGACTACTACAACAACTATAATATCTAAGTTATTAATGCAAGAAGGATATAAAACATGGGTTGGTGGAAATATAGGTACTCCATTATTTGCACAAATAGAAGAAATAGAAGAAAAGGATATGGTTGTTCTTGAATTATCAAGTTTTCAACTTATGACTATGAATTGTCAAATAGATGTTGCTGTATGTACTAACTTAGCCCCAAATCATCTAGATATGCATAAAGATATGCAAGAATATATAGATGCTAAGAAGAACATATTTTTATATCAAAATGAGGCAGATGTATTAGTAGTGAATAGAGAAAATGATATAACATATGCATTTGAAAAAGAAGCTAAAGGTGAAATTAGAGAATTCTCTTCTAAAAGAGTTTTAAAAGATGGGGCATACTTTGAGGAAGGTGTATTATATCTACAAGGCAAAGAAGTGTGCAAAAAAGATGATATAGTTATTAAAGGTATGCATAATGTAGAAAATTATCTAGCTGCATTTATAGCTACAAAGGATGACGTTTCAATTGAATCTATGAAGAACATAGCGGAAAGTTTTACAGGTGTTGAACATAGATGTGAATTGGTCAGAGAAATAGATGGAGTTAAATATTATAATGACTCAATAGCATCAAGTCCTACAAGAACTCTTGCAGGTTTAAAGGCGTTTGATAGAAAGGTTATAATAATAGCAGGTGGATATGATAAACATATTCCTTTTGAACCTTTAGCGAATGAAGGATATCCATATATAAAAGAATTAGTATTAGTAGGAGCAACAAGAGATAAGATAAAGGATGTCTTTGATAAATTAGAACAAGAAAAAGGCATAAAGGTAAATATGACATTTGCAGAAGATTTAGAAGATGCAGTAATGAAAGCTAAAGCTTTAGCCAAAAGTGGAGATGTAGTTACACTATCACCAGCTTGTGCATCTTTTGATATGTTTCCTAATTTTATGGCAAGAGGAAATAAGTTTAAAGAAATAGTTAATAATATATAATCTATAAAAATATAACTTAAAAAAGGTAGTTGTGAAATTGAAGTGTAATTTCATAACTACCTTTTTGTTTTAAATTACATTAGTTTATAGTAATTATATATGGATTGTTTACATTTATACCTGTTTGATAGAATAAGGTATTTTCTGAAAAGTAATAATCATTAACACTAGAATGAACAAGTGGTTCTGATTTTACTTCAGAAGATTCTATGTTTACAGTAAGTTTATATAACCAGTTAGAGTCATTCGCATTTATAAAGAATAATTGATTATTGCAAATCTTTAAATCCTTAGCGTTTATCAAAGAAAGTCTTTTAGCTTCATAGGTAGAAGTATCTACAGAGTATAGAGTATTGTTATCATCAGAATTTATTACTAATAGTTCTGATGAATATGGTGCAAAGCTTTCTACAGAAAAATTGGTTAGTTTTTCATCGTTTTGACCATCCGTAGTTATTTTATATAGCTTTCCTCCATCACTAAGGTTTTGATAGATGATGAAATTACCATTTATTAAATATTTCCCTATACTATTCTTGCAAATCAACTTCTCAACTCCAGATTGAGTATCATAAGAGTAAAGTTTACTTTGGTGATTAGTATCATCTGGAATATCAAGATAGAAAAGATGATTGTCGGATGAAGTTATACTATGGACATTACGATTATTTATTTTTTTATAAGATTTATCGGTTAAGTTGATTGATGCAAGATTGTTACTTGAAGATCCATCTCCAAAATAAATAAAATTATTAACTAAAGTTAAAGTGTTTGCATAGTAATTAACAAAATCATTTACGTTAGATTTAGAAATCATATCTTTAGGTAAATTATCATTAATAAAAGAAATTCTGTTATTTTCCTCCCAGTTAGAAAATATTAATGAGTTACCATTTAATATAAATGGAGAAGGGTAAGTCGTCTTATCAATCAATACAAAAGGTGTGAATGTATTTGATGTGTTACTATTTTTGACTGATATTGTTGAAGAGCTAGGAGTATTATTTGATTTTACTGAATTAGTATTAGAACAACCTACGGTAGTTAGTATACTTATCATTAATACAGAAAGAATAAATTTTTTTTTCATATATATAACCTCGCTTGATTCATAATTTTCTTATACCTACATATAATATTAGTTTAAAAAGTAGAAACAGTAAAGATTATGTGGATGGAATAAACGTTGTAGTATTACATTTTTGTTTTAATGTATACTTTTTTAACAATAACTTTACCGGGCGTATCAATAGTGATAAAAATGAGAAATATTGAGTAAAAATGATTAATATAAAGATAATTTATCGTGAGGGTATTTATAGGGGAAGGGAGGTGAGAAAAAAAATGATACTATAATAAACGTCGTCAGGGACGGCAAGTAACAAAAAAGAAAATCTGAAAAAACAATTTTAAAAAAAGTGTTGACAAAGATTTTTTAAAATGTTATTATGATAAAGCAGTCGAGAGCTGCAGTTGATCTTTGAAAATTAAACAGATTTAGATAAGTTAAGAACCAGCAATTCTTTTTATGAGTAAGTTTTTTGAGTAAGATTAAACTTTTTATTGAGAGTTTGATCCTGGCTCAGGACGAACGCTGGCGGCGTGCTTAACACATGCAAGTCGAGCGATGAAGCTTCTTCGGAAGTGGATTAGCGGCGGACGGGTGAGTAACACGTGGGTAACCTGCCTTGTAGAGAGGAATAGCCATTCGAAAGGATGATTAATACCTCATAATATTGTAGCTTCGCATGGAGCAACAATCAAAGGAGCAATC